>NZ_LN831786.1:1711850-2011850 GCF_001375675.1 Massilibacterium senegalense
ACTTAACGTAAAATTTCACTGGCTTTTTCAGTTCAGAGGAGGGTTTTGTCCCAGCCTCTTTAAACATTACTTTCTACGTAAACCAAGGAATTCTGCGATTCCATCTGCATGTGCTTTCGCTACTTGATTTCTAAACCATTCTTGTTTCATTTTTGCCATTTCTCGACTATTGTCCATATAACCATTTTCAGTTAAAATGGCTGGCATTGTTGTATTACGAAGAACAGAGAAATCAGCAGACTTTTTACCACGATCATTAATGCCGTTAGAAGTATAAACTGGAACAATATGTTTATGCATAATGTTTTGAAGTACAACGCCATTTGATTTATCTTCATGACGATAGTCTTCATATCCAGCGCCACCACCTGCATTTAAATGAATCGATACAAATACATCTGCACCTAAATTATTAGCAATTTCAGCACGTTTGATTAGATCATCCTTACGAACTTCTGCCAAATGTACATTACTTGTTCTTGTTAAGTACGTACTATGTCCAGAATAAAGTGTGTTTAAATAATACTCTACACGTTTAGCTAAATCTAAATTCATCGTTTCTTCTGCTAATCCATTACCACGAGCACCAGTAAATTTACCACCGTGACCTGGGTCTATAACAATTTTCTTTAATACTACCATAAAGATTGGTGAACCAATTGTAGATTCTCCTTTTGAAGGAGTTACATATTTTTTCTCAACATAAGCAATTTCAGAACCAGATTTAATTCGAATCCAGCGATTGTCAATATGGGCATCAATATGATAATCATGTCCCGCTTTTAAAGTTGCAATAGGTGAATAGCGAGTCGTATCTGTATATGCTTTTAAATCAGCGTAAGCATGAAAATACTTATGGTCGTTCGTAAATTCTGGATTCACCATATAACGATTGATATAGCCTTTTCGCCCTCCAAAGTCTACTAATACATAAAAGGATTCTGAATCATATGCACGAATATTACCTGCTTGTAATAGTTGACCAATCTCTTTAAATTTATTCCCTTCCTTACTATATACTTTTTGATTTATTGCGTACGCAACATCATAAAAGTTCGAATAAGCACCTGGTTTTAATAAAGATGATACAATAGAACCACCATTCGATGGAGTGACGTATTTCTTTTCAACGTAGACATTTCTATCTCCTACTTTGAGTTTTAGCCAATTATTATCAACATGTCCATCAATCCGATAATCTTCTCCAGCTTTTAACTTTGTTATGGAAGCATAATCTTTCGTGTTAGTATATGCGTTTAAATCTCCATAAACGAAAAAATAACCATGATATTTTGTAAATTCTGGAGTGACCATATATCGATTGATGTATCCTTTTCGGCCTCCAAAGTCTACTAATACATGATACCCTTCTGAACCATATGCTTTGACCATACCATCTTTCATAAACTGACCGATTTCTTTCCCATCTTGTCCGTAAACTTTTTGATTTGCTTTGTACGCTACATTGTAAAAGTTAAAATAAGTATTCGGTTTTAAAATAGACGATAAAATCGGTGCGCCATTTGATGGAGTAGTAGCTGATTTTTTTACATACGCTGTTTCACTACCTACTTTAATACGAATCCATTGATTATCTACCTGACTATCAATTCGATAATCTTCTCCCGCTTTCAAATAAGTAGTCACAGAAGATGCTGCTGTACTGCTATACGCTGGTAGTTCCGTATACGCATGGAAATAACCATGATACTTTGTAAATTCCGGTGTTACATTATTACGGTTCACATAGCCTTTTCGGCCTCCAAAATCAATTAATACATAATTCGATCCCGAACCATATGAACGTATTTTTCCATTTTTGGTAAATCGGCCAATTTCCTTTCCATCTGTTCCATATACCTTTTCATTTGCTTTATAAACTATGTTATAAAAGTTCCAATACGTATTTGGTTTTAATAAAGATGAAACAATAGGGCCACCATTTGACGGAGTTATAGCTGATTTTTTTACATACGCTGTTTCACTACCTACTTTAATACGAATCCATTGATTATCTACCTGACTATCAATTCGATAATCTTCTCCCGCTTTCAAATAAGTAGTCACAGAAGATGCTGCTGTACTGCTATACGCTGGTAGTTCCGTATACGCATGGAAATAACCGTGATACTTTGTAAATTCCGGTGTTACATTATTACGGTTCACATAGCCTTTTCGGCCTCCAAAATCAATTAATACATAATTCGATTCCGAACCATATGAACGTATTTTTCCATTTTTGGTAAATTGACCAATTTCTTTTCCATCTGTTCCATATACCTTTTCATTTGCTTTATAAGCTACAGTATAAAAGTTGAAATACGTATTTGGTTTTAATAAAGATGAAAGAATCGTGCCACCATTCGATGGAGTGACATACGCTTTCTCAACATAAGCAGTATCTGTACCTACCTTTACTTGAAGCCAAACACCGTCAGCTGTTTGTCCAGTGATTTTATAATCTTCTCCTGCTTTTAATGTTGTGATACCTACATAATTTTTCATATCGCTATATGCCTTAAGATCTCCGTATACATGAAAATAACCGTGGTATTTTGTAAAATTCGGTTTGACTATATATCGATTGATGTATCCTTTTCGGCCTCCGAAGTCTACTAACACATAATCATCTTCTGAACCATATGCTTTAACCGTACCACTCTTCAAGAAGCGACCGATTTCTTTTCCATTAGTTCCATATACCGCTTGATTTGCTTTATATGTTACATCATAGAAGTTAAAATACGTATTTGGTTTTAGTAAAGATGAAATGACTGTACTCCCATTTGATGGAGTTACGTAAGCTTTTTCTACATATGCGGTTTGTGTGCCTATTTTCACTTCTAACCAACGATTATCTACATGTTTATTAATACGGTAGTCTTCATCTGCTTTTAATGTACTTGCACCTGCGTAATTTTTCGTATCACTATATGCTTTGACGTCTCCATATACATGAAAATAACCATGATATTTCGTGAATTCCGGCGTTACCATATATCGATCAAGGTAACCTTTTCGACCACCAAAATCTACTAATACATGATAGTCTTCTGAACCATATGCTTTAATCGTACCATCATTCAACAATTGACCAATTTCCTTATACGTATTTCCTTCTTTTCCATATACCTTTTGGTTCGCTTTATACGATATATTATAAAAGTTAAAATCCGTTTGTGGGTTCACTAAAGAAGAAACAATCGACTGACCAGTGGAAGAAGTAGTATTTTTTCTTTCTATGTACACCTCTTGTCCACCAACTTTTATACGAATCCATTGATCATCGATATATTGATCAACTATATATTCGTTTCCACTTTTTAAAGAACCGAATTTCACATAGTTTGTTCCGGATTTCGTATACATTACAGCGTCAGTAGTAGCACGAAAATAAGGTGTTTGCGCATTTACTGCATTTACTACTAATACATTATTAGTAACGGTCTTGTTTTCATCAGCTTCACCTTGTTGAACTGACGTAGTTCTTAATTTTTCATCATTGTTATCCAAGGATTTTGTTTCTTTTATATCTGAAGGTTCTTGTAAGGAAGTAGAATTTAATTCTTGTTCACTACTACTTGGATTACTTAAAAAAATTTCCTCCTCACTCTTTCCTTCATCTATCGTATCGCTTAGTCCTTGTTCTTCCATAACGTTGTTTGAGGATTCCGAATTTTCTTTCGTTTGATTAGTTGTTTCATTCGTACTTACAGTTTCATTATAATTCACTATCTTCGATTCACCATATGTACTACCTATGCTATTATCATTCTCATCTATCTTACTTGAAGAGGATGAATCTTCTAATGAATTATGTTGTAACTGTACATTTTCCCCACTGTTATTGTCCGATATAATATCAATTTCTGAAGCTAAGGCAAATCTAGGAATAAAGAGAAAAAAGACGGTAAACATAAAAATGGCTATCCATGCAATATTCAATTGTTTTAGCGAATTCAATAAAATCCTCCTTTCGATGTAATTATTCACTATGATTATACCACTAATTATTTACTTTACACATAATATCCTATTAGTTTTTAGGTAAAAATACATATATAAGTAATTAAAATAGGGGTATCTTCTACTATTAAAAAGAAAAAGAGATAATCATCATTAAAATGATTATCTCTTTTAAACTACTTTCTAGATAAACTTAGAAATTCTGCAATAGCATTGACATGCGCTTTAGCAACTGCATTTTGGAAAGATTCCTGTTTCATTTTGGACATATCTTTTTCATTTGAAATGAAACCATTTTCAGTTAAAATGGCATCCATATTTGTACCATTTAATACTCGCAAGTCTATTCTTTCTCGTTTATGTCTAACTGTTAGACTATTTGCACTAAAAACATTTCCAACTTGTTGATGCATAATATCCTGAAGACGAGCAGTACTTGCAAAATTTCTGGAATAAATTATATCTTCATATCCAGAGGCACTTGAAGTAGATGAATTCAAATGAATTGATACAAATACATCTGCGCCCCAATTATTTGCCATCGCTACACGTTCATCTAACGTTGGATATGTGTCACTTGTTCTGGTTAGCTTCACTTCATGACCTGTATATAAAGTATTTAAATAATACTCTATTTTTTTAGATAATATTAAGGTTAGGTCCTTTTCCTGCAAATCATTCCCTACGGCTCCTGGATCTCTGCCACCATGACCTGGATCTATCACAATTTTTTTAATTGGTCCAGTTGGTTTTACTATAGGAGTTGGCGTAGGTGAAGTTACTATACTACTAGTTGGTTTATAGTTTAAAAAACTAGTAATATGCTGAGCAATTTTTACATGCCATGAACGGTCTGAAGCATATTCATATAGGTAGCCATTGTAAACCATTGCATCTAATGTCACTTGTTTCATCATGTTATTGTTACGAGTGGCTCTTGTATCTCCTTGGTATCGATCGTTAATCCACTTCACACCTTGAATAACTCCGTCTTTTGCAGAACTAAATGTATTCGCACAATCATAAGATGTACCTAATGAACAACGATCAACAGCTCCAATGCCAAAGAAATTATACTTACCATTCGCTAGTTTAGATGTACCCCAGGCACTTTCATGTCCAGCGTGTGCCATGATGTAAAGTGGGTTTAAGCCTGTTAACTTGCTAGCTTCTAAAATGGCACTACCCATCCCGAGCATTGCTGATGTTTCGTTAAAACGACTAGCTTGATATTGAATAAAACTATTAAGCTGGTCAGCAGTTACATTAGCTTTTGTGCGTAAATCGGTAAAAATGCCAATGTTTGATACAGTCGAACCTTGCGGATAACGAGTATCGTAACGAATTAAGTTAAATCCTTTATCATCTCGATATGGCGTATAGACTTGAGCACTAGTTTCTAGTGCTGCCCACATCCAACCTACTTGCCCGTCTGCTAAACGCACTTTTGCCCACGTTTTCGTTTTAATATTATTCGGTAAATATTCAATATCTAATACTTTTACAATGCTATTTTCTGAAACGTAACCAACTTTTGTTGCATTATCCATTGGTTGTTGACGAAGATTTCGTCCTTGTTTAACAAGCCAGTCAATCGCATTTAAATCTTTTACTAGATAATCGCTATACATCCACCCAACATTACCACTTAAAGCATCCATCACTACAGATACATAACCATCGCTCTCTAATACATTAACAGTGTTACCATAGTTAAGCATTTTCTGTAAATTATCTGTAGTAGCATAAGCAAGATAAGATGTGTTTTTAGCTGCTGCTTCATCTTTAAATAGCGGTAAATAATATGCAGCTACTTTATATGGGTCTCCAACTATTGCCGGAGTTACATAATACTTTTCAACGTATAGGTGCATATCACCATTTTTTATACGTATCCATGTATCATTAATTTGTTGATCAATCGTATAATTTTGGCCTGCTTTTAACAATGTAACTTCTTTAAATGAAGTCATATCACTATAAGCCTTTACATCTGCATACACATAAAAATGATGATGTGTATTATCAAAAGTAGGTTTTACCATATAACGATTAATACAACCTTTGCGACCACCAAAATCTACTAATACGTAATAACCTTCTGAGCCATACGCCCGAATTACTCCTGCATTCATTAATGGACCAATTTCTTTATACTCATTTCCTTCTTTGCTGTATACCATTTGATTGGCTTCGTAGGCTACATCATAGAAATTGAAATACGTATTTGGACGTAATATTGATGTTACAATTGGAGCACCGTTGGATGGAGTGACGTATGCCTTTTCAACATAGGCAACATCATCACCAATTTTAATTTTAAGCCACTTGTTATTGATTTGCTTATCAATTCGGTAATCTTCCCCAGCTTTTAAAGTCGTTACACCTTTATAGTTACTTGTGTCACTATATGCTTTTAGATCTGCATATACATGAAAATAACCATGATATTGTGTGAATTCTGGTGTGATCATATAGCGATTGATATATCCTTTACGACCACCAAAGTCTACTAATACGTAGTAATCTTCCGAGCCATATGAACGAATTTTTTTATCCCCTGTTCCATCATTTAACAATTGACCAATTTCCTTATACTCATTTCCTTCTTTGCTATATACCTTTTGAGTTACTTTGTATACTACATCGTAGAAGTTGAAATACGTATTTGGACGTAATATTGATGTTACAATTGGAGCACCGTTAGATGGAGTAACATACAGCTTTTCAACATATGCAGTTTGAGTTCCTACTTTGATTTGAAGCCAACGATTATCTATATGACTATCAATTCGGTAATCTTCTCCTGCTTTTAAAGTTGTCAACGGTTTATAACTCGTTGTATCACTATACGCCTTGAGGTCTCCATAAACATGGAAATAACCATGGTATTGTGTGAACTCTGGCATTACCATATAACGATTAATGTATCCTTTTCGTCCGCCAAACTCCACTAACACATAATAATCTTCCGATCCAAACGAACGAGTTGTTCCACCTTTCAATAATTGACCAATTTCTTTATACGTATTTCCTTCTTTTCCATATACCTTTTGGTTTGTTGAATAAGCTACGTTATAAAAGTTCCAATAAGTATTTGGTTGTAAAATAGAAGATAAAATTGGTCCACCGTTAGATGGAGTAACATATGGCTTTTCAACATATGCAGTTTGAGCTCCTACTTTGATTCGAAGCCAACGATTATCTATATGACTATCAATTCGATAATCTTCTCCTGCTTTTAAAGTCGTTACACCAACATAATTTTTTGTATCACTATACGCCTTGAGGTCTCCATAAACATGGAAATAACCATGATATTGTGTAAACTCTGGTGTTACCATATAGCGATTGATATAACCCTTGCGACCACCAAAGTCTACTAATACATAGTAACCTTCTGAACCAAATGATCGAATTGTTCCATCTTTTAATAATTGGCCCATTTCTTTTCCATCTTGTCCATACACCTTTTGGTTGGCATTGTACATTACATTGAAAAAGTTGAAATCTGTTTGCGGATTAATTAAAGAAGAAACAATAGATTCACCAGTGGATGCAGAAATATTTGCTCTTTCTACATATATTTCTTGTTCTCCAACTTTTATACGAATCCATTTATCGTCAATATATTGATCCACTACATACTCATTTCCGCTTTTTAACGTACCAACTTTTACGAAAGTTGTTCCAGACTTTGTATACATACCAGCATCATTCATAGTACGGAAATAAGGGGTTTGCGTATTTACCGTATTTACAACTAATGTATTATTGACAGCAATTTTGTTTTCATTCGTCACATTAACTTGATTTAATGATTCTGGTGTTTCTTCTACGTTATTTTCTGCTACGATTGTTTCATCTATATTTGAATTTTCTTGTATTGAAGTTGAAATTGTGTCTTGTTCATTAGGAGTTACGGTACTATCAGTTGGCTCTACTTCAACCGTACCTCCCGCAACATCTTCATTGAAACTTTGTTCTTCCAGTGCGTTACTATTAGAGTCTGAACTAGCAGAAGAAAGATTTTCTTCTTCCGTAACACTTGTGCTATCACCACTTATTAGGTTAGTAGGCGACGTTTCTTCAGGAACAACTTCATTTCCATCATTAGCAATAGTTGTCTCACCTTCTACGTTAGTAGTGTCTGAAATCAATTCTAATTCGTTATTAGAAACAGAAGAATTTTCTTCTACACTACTCAATGATGAATCTACTTCTGCAGCAAAAGTGAGATCAGGAAATAAAAAAGAAAATACAACAAATAATAAAATAGAGACCCATACAATATTCAGTTTTTTAAGTGAGTTCAATAAAATCCTCCTTTCTATGTATTTTTTACACTATGAGTATATCATTGTTTATTTTTTTTTTACATAGCCAGTAATCACACTTTAGAAAAGCTTTCTTTCATAAAAAAAGACTTCCCTAAAAAAAGTTACTTAAACGTAACATAGATAGAGGAAGTCTTTACTATAAAATGATGGATAAATAACATTTTTTCGCAATAAGAATTATTTTAGACAAACTTATTTATTAAAAATACAGAACATATAGTATATATTATATTGTTTATAAAATGACTAAAATACTACACTATTATGTGGTTGTATGTTTGAAAATATCATGTTCTTTTTAAAATTGGAAATAAATAAATGGTGATGAATTAACTGGAGTTAAAAATAATAAACCAAATAAGACAAAAAACAGAACAAAGAGACCTTTAAACGTATTTAACTTAAAATATGCATAATCTCCTAGTTTTTTTCCAATAAAATGAGCAATTACAATAACAGGTATGATAATAAATAACGACGTAGCATACCAGTTAATCCCTTCTACTCCATTCATAAAGAACATTTTTTGAATAATGATTAATGAATTTGTAAAATCCTTTGATCTGAAGAATACCCAAGCTATACAAATAAAAATAAAAGTTAGCAACCAACTAAAAAAGTTATACATATAACTTTCTTTTTGATTAGGCTGTCTAATATAATCCATATAAACCTTATGAATACCTAGTGCAACACCATGCAATCCACCCCAGATTACAAAATTCCAACTAGCACCATGCCATAGTCCACCTAATAACATAACAATCATTAGATTCATATATTGACGCACTTTACCTTTTCTGTTTCCACCTAAAGAAATATATAAATATTCTTTTAACCATGTTGATAATGAAATATGCCATCTTCGCCAAAATTCAGTCACACTTTTAGATACATAAGGCATATTGAAGTTTCTAGGAATATCAAAACCTAAACATTTCGCTGATCCTATTGCCATATCTGAGTAACCTGAAAAGTCACAATAAATTTGAATAGCATAAGCTATAACTGCTAACCAAATTGTAATAGAACTATAAATTTGAGGAGAGTCAAAAACTGGGCCCACAAATAAGGCTAATCGATCGGCTATTAATACCTTCTTTGCTAAACCAAATAAGAAAATTTGAATACCAACTTCGACATTACTCCACCGAATGATAATTTCTTTTTGTAATTGTGGGAAAAATTCTTTTGGTTTTAAAATTGGTCCTGCAATTAAGTGTGGGAAAAATGCAACCAAAAGAGCTAAATCCCAGAAATTATTAGGCGATTTATTCGTTTTACGATAAATATCAATCGTATAACTCATAACTTCAAACGTAATAAAAGAAATTCCTACTGGAAGGATAATCTCCAAATAAGGAAACCTAACTCCGAAATTATCCAACATGGTATTAGCAGATTCAATAAAAAAGTTAAAATATTTAAAAAATCCTAATATAGTTAAGTTAAAAACAACACTAGTTATTAACCAATTTTTTTTAACATTTTGTTTTTCACTATTTTCTATCTTTAGACCAAAATAATAGTTAACTAAAGACATAATAAACATCAAAAAGACAAAACGATAATCCCAGTATGCATAAAAATAATAACTAGCAACTAATAAAAAACCTTTTTTAATTTTATTTGATTTTACAAAAATCATAAAAAGTAAAACTACTATGAAAAAAATCAAATACTCTAGACTTGAAAAAATCAATCTACTAACCTACTTTCAAAGAAATTCGACAATTTCGTTGCTATCAGTTGATGGCCAATTTTATTCGTATGCCCCGTTCCTGGTGTTGTATTATGAAAACCATGCGCTGGAGTTTTATACTCTTCATAATAACTGATAAAGTCTTCTCGCATATTAATAAAATCTACATCATAATTTGCAGCATGTTTTTCCAATAACGTTTCTATTTCAGAAGGAGGAGTCTCCAAATCATAATAATTAATTTGCGGTATGTATAGCACTACAACATTAGGATATTTCTTTTTTAATTCTTCAATTGTCCATTCTACTAAAGAGTCATAATTTATAACTTCAATATCTTTTGAGTTGAAAGTAGTTGGTTTTTCGTTCGTTGTTTCATCAGATGAATCAGAAGATGAAGAGGAAGCTGCAATTTTTTGCGCTTTATCCGCCCCCAAACGAAATACAGTATACCCTGATAAATATTTTAGTTGAGGGAATTTCTGCACTAATGGGTTTGCACTTTGGAAATCTTGATTATGAACACTTTTGAATGTTTTTCCATCCTTTTCAACATAAAAGTTTCTTGTTTGATCTAACATATCTTCTACAAAATCACCGTCATTAAGTTGTATCACTGTATAATCTTGATGCAATGTATTTTGATAAAAATCAGCTAAATGAATATAATGCGCTGGACACGCACCACTTCTCCCTGCGTTTATTGTTTTTACATTAAAATTATTAACCTTTTTAAGATTACTTTCTAATTGAGTAGAATACATATATTTATCATGCACTTGAAATGCTTCTGTAAAAGAATCTCCCAAGGTCAATATCCGAAACTCATTCTTTTCTTTTTCAGTGATTTCTTCTTCTCTCATTCCTAAACTATTAATATGTGTGCGACTATATCCTTCCGTTGCATGTACATAAGTACCTTCTTTATAAATCCTACCTAAATCCGGATGCCCCTTATATCCTGTACTATCATTCACTGTATTCATAAGGATTACTTGCCAGCAAATAAGAGCAAGTATCACAGCAATACCCATTTTAAAAATAAGCTTCATTTTGCACACCACTTCCAAGTATTTCCTTTTTCAATAAACTCCTCTATTACAAACTGATAATTTTTTATCTGTACGCAATTTTTGGTATTTTATACAGATAAAAAACAAGAACAAACCTGTTATTTTCGAGGTTCTTATATCTTGGTACCTCTTATTAGCAGGTTTCCTTGCATTCCTTTTTATCTTTTATAACCATTTGCATTACTCTGTCAAAAAATGAAACATACAAAAAGAAATTCGACATGTATCGTCGAAATTTTCTTTTGCATGAATAACTATATCTTATTTTTAAATGAAAATAATAAAAAAATCTTCCGTTCATAAAGGCTAAATCCTTTATAACGTTTTTACATTAAGAATCAAATCTAGAAATTGTCTAAATATTTATTCCTCTCTGATTCATGTAAAGATCTACTAATAAATAAATTAACAGCAAACACAAACATAAAAAAGCAAAAATCAAAAAATGGAATAAATGATTCAGCAAATTGAACCGTCACCATAACAAATATAATTGCATCAGTTGGAAGTATTTTCTTAACTTTTTTAGGTACGGACATAATAATAAACATAATATACAAAAACAAACCTATTAATCCATTAAAAAATAACACGCTTACAAAATTATTATGTGGAGGCATATACGGTAAATTATATTTTTCTAATCCCTCAATAAGTACATTGCCTGTCCCAAATATGAACGTTGAAATTCCTCCAATGCTATCGATATATTCTTTCCACAAAATTGGTCTAAACGTTAAAAAATCATCTACTTTCGAAAATAGTGTAGGTGGTAAATTAACAATTACAAACACTAGTACATTCGCAAGTATCATATAAAATAATAGAACATACCGTAAATTATTATTTGCTTTTTTCACCACAAATATAAATAAAGGAAGAAGTACAAAGGCGAGAAAAGATGTTTTTCCATAACTAGCCAGCAATAATAAGGAACCTAACCCATATACAATCAACTTCACTTTTTGGGTGGAACTATTTATAAATAAATAAGTTAAATACGGAAGCATAAAAAATGCAACCACATTTTCGTTAATAATTTCCCCTCGAAGAGTGATTTTGAGATGAACAAACAGTGTAAGAATAACACCATAAACAAAATACAAAAAATATGTAACTTTTAGAGCCTGTTCAAATCGTTTTTTATCAACAAAAGCAACCATTAAAAATATTAATGTTAGGTAATAAAAGTTTCCAGTTAAACGAGCCAAAAAACCTTCACCCACATTGATATTTAATAAAGGATAAAAAAAGAATCCGATAATAAAACATGAGGCCAATACAATAATGACACTTCGCTGTCCATTAATATATTTTTTAAAATTTTGCTCAGGATATAAGTAACTTAAAGATAACGTCATTAAAGCTATAAACATAAAAGTTAAGTTATACCATGATTGATAATCCCCCATTGTAGGAAGCAAGTAACAATAATAGTATGTAAAGAAAGCTAAGACGATACCAACTACATATCTCATCCTTCTGTTCACCTGACTTTCTGATTACTATCAGCACTCTGTGTTAACATATTTTGATACACTTTTTCATAGTGCAATAATATATTTTTTAATTCATATTTTGAAGCTTCTTTTTTAGCATTTTCACCTAATTTTCTAATTAATGAGGGTTCTTTGATAATCGTTACAATGCTATTAATCAGTTGTGTATCATCATCTAAATTAATTAAAAAACCATTATATTGATCCTTTACAATATCCCGAGTTCCCCTTACGTTTGTTCCGATAATCGGTTTACCAAAACTAAGTGCTTCCATCAAACTTTTTGGAAGACCTTCTCTTTTAGATAACAACAATACTGCATCTGTATCCATTAGAATATTCGGAATATCACTTCTATACCCTAATATTTTGACATTTTGTAATTTTTCATCCTTAACATACTGATAATACTTTTCTTCATTCACACCATGACCAGCTAATAACAAGTACACATTTTTATTTCTTTGATATAACGTTTTCCAGTTCCTCAAAACATACATTTGATTTTTGTTATCATTTAACTCCGCTATACAAGAAAGAACAATGGCATCAGAAGGAATAGACAATTCTTTCCTAACCAATCCTTCTGAAACATTTTCTTTTAGTTTTTTAGAATCAATTCCTACACCATTTATAAAAAATAAATTTTTCTCATTCTCAAATCCCATTTTTTCTGCATTTTTAAAATCTTCACTGTTCATCACAATTAAACTATCTGTCCATTTTTTTGCTATTTTTTCACTTGGATAAAAAAGAAGCCAGTTGATAAAGGGAGCTCCTTTGAAAAAATGAAAACCATGAGCTGTGTAAACAACTTTCGTACTCGAATTTTTCCTTAATACAAATCTCGTTAAAAAACTAGCAATAGGAGTATGAACATGTACTAAATCGTAATGAGTGTTCTTAAAAAATGTAGATAAATCTTTTACAGCTTTAAAATGAGCCAAACTTAACATGCTACGTGAAAAATCAAAGTCATGACATACAACACCTAATTCTTCTATCTCATTCATTCTGCCTTCGTTGGAATTAGCTAAAGCATGAACTTCATATCCATGATTTGAAAAATATTGCATATATGGTTTATGAAAGTTTGCCAAATGTGTATATACAGTAGCTACAAATAATATTTTTCTCATATAAACACCTACATATTAATAATAAAATCTGCAAACATTATCCGATTTATATTTTCATTATCGTTTATTTAGCCTTATTAGAAAATGAAAATTTAAATTGGATTGGAGGATTGCTTAAAAGTATATTATACATCCCTCCGAAAAGCATAATGACTGAATATATGTTAACTACTTCTGGCCTTTGATAAATAGATGCAATAAATAAAAGAGCAAATAAAAATACCGTAAATTTGTTAAATTTATAAGCTACATATAGAATAAACCCAATCAAAAATACAAGATAAATGACACCATGAATAATAAATTCCTGTTTCCAACTATAAGATTTGGTATTTTTGAACTCTTCATAATAGTTTTCTGCACCTATGCCAAATAAAAATTTGGAAGTTGTTAAATCATTAAGATACTCTTGATATTTTACGTCAAATTCATCGGTAGTACGATTATCATTTTTTGTAAAAGGTAATTTTTGGGTAAAGTTATACCTAATTTGATGACCTAAATCTGTATTTTCTGGAATTAGCATCACGCTAAATGCTAATAACAAAATAACAATTAAAAATTTCTTTGTATTTACTACTAATAAATATAAAATAACAATAATAAAGAAGGCTGTAGAAAATGATAAAATTCCTGCAAGTAAATGAATTTTATTTCTATGCTTTTTTAATTTGAAATTATCCGCAATTAATAAAAAGGCACTACAAGTCCCTACTACACCTGGTTCATAAAACATTCCGTGAAATCGTTGTAAAATACCATAAGGTGCGAGTCTAATAACAGAACCAATATAATGGTTATATTTATTTCCGAAACTATTAATAATAGATTCGGGTTTAATATCAATATTTAACAATATTAAGATAAAAACAATTAAACCTGGTATATATGAAATAGCTATAATGGATGAAAAGAATGAGAAGATTTTTACCCAATCTTCTTTTTTAATAAATACCATCAATAATAATGATAAAGTAAAAACATTTGTAATAAAAAATGCTTTAAATCCTAGTGTAATTGTATATAATAATAACAACAAAGCTACACCAATTAACAAAGGACGATGCACAGCTAATAAATTTTTTTCACGATACACATATATCGCGATAACAGCAACATATAAAAGGAAAGCTGGCGCTAAAAATATAGTTTGATTGTTCCATATTACATATGGTTTTAAAAAAATAAATCCATACATACTAATAATGAAAGCAAAAATCACATAAAAATCAACGTTATTTTTCCACCATTCTTTATACTTATAAAAGAAATTCTTCATATAAATTTACCTCAACTTACTTTATATTCATTGCATGTACATGATTCATCTTATAAACATAAGGATTACTATGTATCGAATATGCATTGATCAATTATAAACTGGAGTACAACTCCAATAGCCTCTTTTCCATTTCATTCCATGAGTACTTGTTTTCATACACATTCAAAGCATTGTTAGACATCTCTTCTCTTAATTGTTTATTCTCATAAAGAACATGTAATGCTTCTTTTGTATCTGAAATGTTATGATAGTCCACTACAAATCCTATTTTTTCGTCGTCAACAATTTTATCAACACCAGTATTCTTTGCAACTAATAAAGGTTTCCCAAGCATCATTGCCTCATACATTTTATTGGGTGCTGAATACTTATGATTAGGGATATCTGGGTTATAAATACAAAATAGTACATCCGCCTCGTTAGATATTTCTAGTGATTTGGAGTAGTCTACTTTACCTAAAAAGTGAATATTAGGCGCGTCTTTTATATTATTTAAAATATCCTTTTCTCTCACCCCAAATCCAGCAATGTTTAATGTGAATTTTGGTTCACTCTTTACAATTTCAATCATTTCATCTAAAAAACGATCATTTTGTAAAACACCAACATAACTAATAACTAGTTGGTTTGTTTTTTTATTTATTTTCCCATTTATGGTAATGTTATCCGGTGTATTATGAATAAAAGCAATCTTCTTATATGTAGAACATCTAATTTGATCTAATCTATATTCAGTGGGTAGAATAATAGCATCTGCACTTTTAATTGCAAAACAATCTAATTTTAAAACTAATTTTTTTAACTTATTTGGTACCGGAAAAGAATCAACATAAAAATCATAAATATCGTACGTTACTTTTTTACGAAACAAAAGTTTCATCATTAAACTTGGTAAAATACTATCAAAGTTAGCAGCATGAATAATATCATATTGTTTTCGTTGTTTTATTAACATTTTTAATAAACTAAATTGCCACTTGATTAAAGGAATGAGATTTTTTTTACCCAATCCAAAATCTGATGGAATTCCCTTACGATAGACTTTGATATTTTCCCCTAACTTTCCTATTGTGTCTTGATCGCTAAATCGATCCCAGCCTATGGCAAATACATGATAATTATTTTTTTCTAAACTAATCATTTGTTTTTCTGCCCTTGGATCAGGATTAAAAGGATTGGCAGCAACAAAAACTACATTTTTCATTTTGATTTTAATCCCTTCATTTTACCTTTTAATACGACTAGATAGTACTTACTCTTTGTAAAATTTAATACTAAAACAGATTGAAGTAATCTTAAAATAGTTCTTGAAAGGTACTTCACTTTATCTAAGTAAGAAAATTGATGCTTAACCAATAAATATGCTTCACCTAATGCATAATTATATACTTTGATATAATCCATGTTGGAATAAGAAATATTAGGATATGGATGTTTTACTTGTACGCTAGGTACATACATAAAATCTTTGCTTTCTTTCAAAACCCTAATTGCAAAATCTGTATCTTCCCCTGAACCATAAATAGTGCCAGAACCAACGCCAAGTTCTTCATCAAAACCAACAATTGATTCTACTACTTCTCTCTTCACAAATAATGAAATAGAACACGTTTTTTTCATAATATTATCCATATCTAATCGGATTTGTTCATTATCAAAATAACCAACTTGGTCATTAGAAAGTGTATTCAAAACTTTTACAGATATCGCACTTTGTGCATGTTCATTAAAAAATTGATTTACATTTAATAAAGTATCTTCGCAATAAAGACAATCATCATCTGGAAAAACAACAATTTCCCCTTCTACATGTTTTAACCCAATATTTCTAGCTTGTGATAACCCTCTTGTTGTAATTTTAATATGCTTAATTATAAACTTTTTCTCATATGTTTCAATTAAATCCCTTAATAAATCATTGTTATTTTGATCTACAATAATCAATTCAAAGTTTTGGTATAGTTGTTCTTCTAACGATTTCAAAAACAATTCCAATTCTTCTTTTCGATTCAACGTGGCAACGATTAAGGACATTTTATAGTTTTTCACAAACATCATCCCCCTTTCTAACGGTTTCGTAATCAACGAGTTCATTTTATTATTTTTCTTTCCCTAATGATAAAAATTCTCGTTCTATTTTTGGAATAATATGTTCGACTGAAAAAAATTCCGCTCTTTTTTTACTTTCTAATTGTAGCATTTTTTGTAATGCTGGATTAGAAATAATTTTTGCAATTCCTTCTGCAATAGCCTCTGATGACCCTGGATAAACGAGCAATCCGCTTTTTTCATTTTCAACAATTTCTTTAGGACCTGTTGGACAGTTCGTTGCCACTGTACACTTACCTAACGCCATTGCTTCTATTAAAACTGTTGGTAGCCCTTCATATCTGGAACTTAAAACGAACATATCAGCTTTCTCCAAATATTTATAAGGATTTGATACGAACCCTAAAAGGTGGACACTATTTTCCACCGATAAATCTTTCGCTAATTTCCTTAAGTTCTCTTTTTCAGGTCCATCACCAAGAATAATTAAATTAGTTGGAATATCTGCTGTTAATAAATGATGGTGCGCTTTTATAAGTAAATCAAAACCTTTTACTTCGAGCAATCGACCTACTCCAATCAAGTTATACGCATCTTCTAAAAAAACATTTTTTTCTGTTATTGGCTCTTTAGATAACTTTCGTATCTCAGATAAATTATTTGGATTATAGATGACATTCATCTTGCTTTTGAGAACTGGGAATTGACGAATAGCAATTTCCATAGCTTCTCTAGAAACAGAAAAAACGGCATCTAATTTTCGGAAGGACCATTTACTCCATATGCGATGCTTAAATCCCCTAAATCCTTTTGGAAAATGATTATCTAAAGAAGTATGAATCCATCCAACAGATGATATATTTAACTTTCGACCAATAAGTGCTGCAAGGTAAGAGGATTCAAATTCTAAATATCCAACAACCAAATCACAATCCTTACAAAAAGAGGACGCGACTTTTGCTATCTTAAATATTTCTAATTCACTTTTGATTCTACTAATCTTTTTTGTTTTTCTTACTTCAATTTCTTGCTCATCTCGATATCCGAATACCTCTATATCTTCTGGTACTTCATTTAAATACTTTCCAAATTTATCAATCAAAAATAATTTTATGTTAAATTTATCTCTATCTAAAAATTTTAATATGTTAATTAAAATTCTTTCTGCTCCACCACCGGAAAGATTTTGCATCACAAAACAAACATTTGTTTTTTTCATATTTTTTACCTCGTAACATACAGAAATATTAATCATAAATTATCTATCTTCCAAAAATGGATAACGGATAACACGAAATACCCTATTTTTCATTAACAATAAAGAAAAACCCCCCATCAATTAGGGTTATCATTTTTCCTACACTGATAGTTAGATGAACTTATTTCACCTTTACGAAAAATTCAATTCCCCACTTAACTGTTTTACGAAGCTATCTTAATATTTTAAAATTGGGGTCTTACTCACCTTTAATAAGGGATAAAAAAACAAAAAAGGATTAGTTGAAACTAACCTATGGGTAAGATTACTTCAATAATCCTTCTGCATGTAAAATTTAAAAACATTACGTTACTTAAAGTTGTTTAAGATATCGTATCTTTAATTAATTTTTGCATAGCTCTTTTTATAAAACTCTAGTGTTCGATCTAAGCCCTCTTTTAACGTTACTAATGGACGCCAATTTAATTTTTCTAACGTTGTTGTGTAATCTAAAACACTATTTCTAATGTCTCCATCTCGTTCTTTTTTATAAATAGGAGCACATTTATTAGAGGAAGCTCCCATCATACAATCAAATAATTGATTAATGGTTATGTAGTTTCCTGAGGAAACATGGTACGTACCACTTTCGCTCGTTAATGCAGCTACGTTAGCTCTTGCAACATCACCTACAAAAATAAAATCTCTTGTTTGGTTACCATCACCAAAAATCGTTGGTTGTTCCCCATTAGATATTTTATCCGAGAAGATAGCAACCACTCCACCTTCTCCTTTAGAATCTTGGCGTGGTCCATACACATTACTATATCGTAAAACAGTATAATCAATACCGAATAACTCCTTGGAAATTCTTAAATACTCCTCTACTGTAAATTTAGAAAGTCCATAAGGGGAAGTTGGGTGAATAGGATGGGTTAAATCAATTGGTAAAAACTCAGGATTCCCATAAACAGCAGCTGAAGATGCAAAAACAATTTTCTTCACATTATATTTTTTAGCTGCTTCTATTATATTTAAAGAACCTTTAATATTTACTTCTTGATCAAAAAGGACATTATTTACAGATTCCGCAACACTTACTTGAGCCGCTTGATGGATGATATAATCTGGTTTTATTTCTTCCATAATGGTTAGAAATTTAGAAGAATCTAATATATCGCAATGAAAGAAATCAAGATTAGTTAAATTTAGATTTTCTACTTTACCAGTTGAAAGGTTATCGATGACCGCCACTTCATAACCTTTTTCCAAAAGCACTTCCACTATATGAGAACCTATAAATCCAGCCCCTCCAGTAACTAAAACTTTACTCACCTTGTATACCTCCTAAGATTATCTAGCTCCATTACCTGTAAAAACAATCACAATCGTTTTTAAACAAATTAAAAAGTCCATAATGAAACCTCTATTTTTTATGTAATACATGTCTAATTTGTATTTTTCTTCAGGTGTAATATCATATCCACCATTCACTTGTGCCCACCCTGTTAAACCTGGTTTAACTAATAACCGATTTACAAAGCCAGGTATCTCTTCATCGAATTGAGCTGTAAACACTGGTCTTTCTGGTCTTGGTCCAACTAAACTCATATCCCCTTTTAATACATTTATTAATTGAGGTAATTCATCAATTCTTGTTTTTCGAATAAAAAATCCTACTTTTGTAATTCTAGAATCATTTTTTTTTGCCCATTGCGCTCCATTTTTTTCTGCATCTATTACCATCGAACGCAACTTAATAAGGTTGAAATACCTTCCATCCTTACCCACCCTTTCTTGAATAAAGAAAGCCGGACCAGGTGACTCTAATTTAATTAACATTACAAATACTATAACAATTGGAAACGTAATGATTAAACCAACTAATGATAAAAAAACATCTAAAATCCTTTTTGTATAGTCATAAATCGTTCTATTAAGTTCAACTTCGTAGGTATGATAATTAGTTGAAGTATAAGTTTGAAAAAGATTTGTTGTCTTCAATTTTAACCCGCCTTAATAGTAAGTAATACACTGACTTTAATATTATACCATTTACTATTATATTTCTGAATAGATTTTTATTACAAGGAAAAGGTGTCATGTTTCCCATTCAACCTCTTCAATAAAAGTTACATATGACTAAATTCATAATAACAATATTTCCTTTTAGCTTTTTTTTCCACCTTTGAAATGAACTTTTCCTTTTATTTTATCAAGTCCTAATTCTCTTAATTCTCTATCTAAAACAAAAATAATCGCTAAAAAAAGGATTGGAAAAAACATTATAGATAACAATGGATTCATATCTGGTATTACTACATAATATAAAGTTATTACTAGTAAAAAACCTATGAAATTCAACATACACCCATTTACAAGCTTTTTGAATCCTTTTTTATTAAAGAATGTAAATCCAATTAGCATTGTCAACTCCACAATAACAGCCGAGATAGCAGCACCTACAGAGCCATATTTAGATCCAAAAAACAAAAAACAAAAAATACCAACAAATAATGCTACAATTAATATTTTTGTTCTTTTATTTTGGAGTCCTAAAGTTGTTAAACTATCTGCTAAAGGATAATTTATTGATTGAAAAATAATAGTAATTATTAAAATAGCTAAAACATCGGATGCTGTAGACCATTCGGAACCAAATAATAAATTGATAAAAAAATCTGCATTAAATAAAAATGGAATCGCCATAACAATACCTAACAAATTCATTATTTTTAATTCTAGAACATTTTTTTTATAATGTTCTTCAAAATCGCCTCTATTACCTAATTGGAATAAAAGAGGATAAAAGGCAACAGCTACAACCCCTGGTATTTGGTATAAAACTGCTGGAATTTTATATGATGCTGCATAATAACCCACTTCAAGAGTAGTTGATACTTTTTCTAGCAATATCGGACCTAGTTGAGGAATTAATAATACAATCATTCCACCAACTAAAAAAGAAGATATACCAATTAATATATCCCAATTCATCCTTTTCACAAATTTTATATTTTTATAAAAAACAAGCCAAACAGCAAATATACCTGTAAAAATATTTACAACACCATATAAAAAGGAAAGGGTAAATAAAGAAAATTGAAATGTTATCGATAATGTAATAACGATAACAATTAATAAACTAGTTAATGTGTTTATAATAGCTATGAATTGCATTTTTTGAATTAGTTGATAATACGCAATACCAACACCTTGAAGAGCAGCACCTAATGCGCCTGGAACAGCAATTAATAAAATAGTCCATTGTAACGCTGGGTTATAATCATAAAAAAAGGAAACAATTAAAAAAATCAAAAGGCCTGCTATAATCGAAAATAATAAACGAATTTTTAATAGTGATGAAGTAAGTAATTCAACATCAGCATTTTCTTTTGTTGCTTCTCTAATATATGTTTGAGTCAGTCCAATATCAGTGAAATAAAGTGCTATTGAGGTAAAAGCTAAAGCAACCCCAAAAACACCATACTCTTCAGCCCCCATATATCTAGCTAGAAAAATAGTCGCTATAGCAGTGATTAATCGAATTACCACATTCGATATAAATAAATATGATGCATTTTTAAAAATCATAATTAACTCCTATTTTATGAATTTTATTTTAGAATAACATACTTAATCTTAGTATTTCCTAAAATTTCTTGGATTAATTTGGTAGTGTCAAGAATTTTGTGTAAATCCCTTTTTAATAGATTAAGTTAATTGCGATATTACGATTTAAAAAATTCTTATTATGATTGTCTTTTTTACTGCGTTGGCTGCTTACTTTGAACTTATGGTCTCTTTTTAGTGAGATTAAATTAATATGAATTTAGAAGGGATTGTGCCATGGTACCATCCATAGATAAATGTAGCTCTTTCGAGCTGCACTTCAATCAGCCACCACTAATTTTTATCACAGCACTTATCGTATATCCGGTTGAGGATGGTGGATTATACTGTTACACCAGCTTCTAACTTATCAAACATCTCGATAAGTTCAGCTCTAGCTTGATCAAATCCACGATGACACCGCATTGAAAATTTTTGATTATACTCTAAAAAACGCGTGACAAGAAAGCGTTCGAGTGAATCTTCATTTGGAAACTGCTCTTTTCGTTTGACATGACGCTTTACATCTTTATTGAATCCTTCGATTAAATTCGTTGAATAGATACTACGACGAATAGCTGACGGAAAATCATAAAAGACAAGTAATGGTTGATTATTCATAATATTTCCAATGACCCTTGGATACGTTTTCTCCCAATTGAGTTTAAAAGTTTCCAAGGCTTCACAGGCAAGTTCATCGTTATCAGATTGATAAACGGCTTTAAAATCATGAAGAATTTCTTTGCGATCTTTGACACGTACTTTGGAAGAAATTTGTCTTGAAACATGAACAAGACAAATCTGATGTTTCGCTTTAGGATACACACGATGAAGGGCATCCGTCATGCCAGTTAAACCATCAGAAATAAAGAGTAATATGTGTTCAACACCACGTTGTTTAAAGCCATAGACAAGCTCTTCCCAAACATGTGCAGATTCCGTTGGTGCGATAGTAAAGTCTAACACTTCTTTTTTTCCATCTTCTGTGATGCCAACGGCAATATAGACAGCTTCTTTTTCCACTGTTTGACGTCGAATTGGGATATACGTGGCATCTAAATAGATACATACATATCTATTTTCAAGCTTACGCTCGTGAAAAGCTTTTACATCTTCAGCAACAAATTGTGACAAATTAGAAATCGTCTGTTTAGAATAATGGTGACCATACATTTTCTCGATGAGTTCTGTAATCTCAGACGTTGTGATTCCTTTTTGATACATGTGAATAACAAACTGTTCAAGTGTATCATTTGAACGCTTGTAAGGAGCGATGGTCCGTTGTTCAAATTCTCCATTACGATCTCTAGGAATCCGAAGATTTAACTCGCCATATTCCGTTTTAAAAGAACGGTCATAGTAACCATTTCGAGAGTTACCAGAATGAAATCCTTTACGCTCATAAGGCTCGTAATCAAGAAAACAAGTAAGTTCATGTTTAAGTAACTGATTGATTGCATTTTCTAAATGTAAACGAAAAACTTCTTCCATATCTTGTTTTTGAGCTAGTGCTTCGATTAAATCTGTAGTAAGATTATTCATGGGAAGACCTCTTTTCTGTGAATTTTGTCGCTAACTTTATTCTACAAAAAGGGTCTTCCCTTTTCTATGTCGAAAATGTAATAAATCTATTTACACAAAATATTTTACACTCTCATTAATTTGTATATACCAAATTAATATTATATACATTTATCATTAAAATGACCAAAAAGGTTCTTCTTTAAGTTTATATTGAATAGTAATGGAGGTAATCTATCAATAAGGTATTAATGTTCGTCTGGTAAGCCATTACAATAACCAGCTCCATTTTACCAATTATTACCCCACCTATTCTTTTATCATTAAGTACCACAACATCTTACACCATAATCCAAAAATGATAAACGAAAGAATGAATAATAATAAGTTGCGGGTAAAACAATATTAACGCTTTCGATACATTACGTTAAAATGTATTATAATGAAAAAAATGAAAATACAAGAGGTAAGGTAAACTAGTTTTAACGGATAAACATGATATTAAAGATGCCTTTGCCTCAAAAAACAATGTAACACGCATTGAATTTTTCATTTTTTCGTAAAATCTGGAACATTAACGCCAATTTCACTCATTATAATCACATTTTAATGATATTCTTTTAGGAGAAAACAATTTAATAATAAATTTAACATCCAAAAACGATGAACAACTACCATGTATAACGTTTTTTTCATCTGTTTTCCCTATTTCATTGTTTTTTTAAATAAAAAAGGACTTTCCTGATATAAAAACACTCTAATATACATATGTTCTTTCGTTTTTTCGTAAAAACCGGATGCATTAACAGTCATTACATTTATTATAATCACATTTTAATGATATTCTTTTAGAGGAAAACGATTTAATAATAAATTTAACATCCGAAAACGGTGGACAACTACCATGTATAACGTTTTTTTTCATTTGTTTTCCTTATTTCATTGTTTTTTTAAATAAAAAAGGACTTTCCTGATATAAAAACACTCTAATATACATATGTTCTTTCGTTTTTTCGTAAAAACCGGATGCATTAACAGTCATTACATTTATTATAATCACATTTTAATCATATTCTTTTATAGAAAAATAATTTAATAATAAAAGTAGTAATTTATTATTGCACTACTAAATCGAGGTGTTACCGATGAAGTCAACTTTTTCTCGCGTTTTACGTGTTATAAAAGAACGTGGACTAGCCCAAACTGTCCAATCTACTATCAACCGTTCGTTAGTCAAATACGGCTACACAAAAAGCCCAAAAAAACATATTCAACAAACAATTAACTTATACAAACAAATTGCAGCAAAAAAAGCCATTTCTGATTATAAAGGAATTGCTGTTGTTACGTCTGCCCTTGAATTTGAAGAAGTGTACAATCAACGGACGATTAACTTAGCAAAAGATTTTGCACATAAAGGCTACTTAGTTCTCTATGTCGTGTGGCAGTGGGAACCAGCTGAAAAACTGCAAAAAGCGTATCAAAACGTATACGAAAATACATATGAAATCCCACTTTACGATTTCTATCATACAATTGATCACCTTAACATATTCGAACAGGCAAAGGAAAAGTTGTATTTCGTTACGTTTCCTGCTCCTATTTTTGTTTCTATTTGTGACAAACTTAGGTACGACATGATTTATGACATGATGGATGAGTGGGAGGAGTTTCACCAAACTGGGCAAGCGCCGTGGTATGTGAAAGAATCAGAAGAACAATGTATCGTTCGTGCTTCCCACGTTTTTGCGGTAAGTAAACCGTTAGGGACGAAATTTGCACACTTAAATAAAACGATTCATGTTATTGGAAATGGATATAATCCCGCATTATCCGGTGAAAAAAATATTGCGTTAAAAGAAGCATTACCAGATGGGAAAATTCATATCGGCTATTTTGGTCATATGACGGATTCTTGGTTTGACTGGGATTTGATGTTTCAACTTGCGAAAAATGAACAGTTTGTCCTTCATTTTATCGGTTACGGTGCACCGCAACACATTTTAGATAAAATGAAGGATTATGAGAATATGCATTATTACGGAAAAATGCATCCTTCAGAATTACAAGAACAAGTGAAACATTGGCATATTGGAATGATTCCATTTAAACCGAGCAAATTATCGGAAGCAGTAGATCCAATTAAAATTTACGAATACTTGTATTTTGGCTTACCAACCGTTACGAGTGGCATTCCACATTTAAATGATTATCCATTCGTTACACATTGCGATACAGCCACTGCTTTTGAACAAACGATTGTAGATTATTACGAGAAACGAATCCACAACCAATTAAACGTGGAAGAACTAGAACAATTTTTACACGACACGACTTGGGATGAACGCTTTGCTACGATGGAGCGATTGATTCTCGAGAAAAACTAAAGGATGGAAGCATTATGTCGTCATTAAAAAAATCAGGCATTATTATTGTAATCCTTTCTCTTTTCGTGAAACTGATTGGCTTTTTACGTGAAAGTATTATTGCCAAACAATTCGGGGCAAGTGAAGTAACCGACGGATACCTTATTGCCTTTTCCGTCGTAACACTAGTCGTCATTATGACATCGGAAGGATTCAATAGTGTCTTTTTGCCATTATTTTTAAAAGAAAAACAAAAAAACGAAGCACACGGGATGCGTACTGCTAGCGCCCTTTTAAACCGAATGATTGCTGGACTAGTTGTGTTAACTGTTGTTATGTACGTATTAATCCCGATTCTAATTCCGTTGATTTTCCAAAAGGCGCCGCCTGAAACGGAAAAAGTGATTATTGAGTTAACTCAATTTTTTACGTTATTTTTAACGTTTATTAGTTTAAATGGCATGTTTGAATCGTACCTTCAAGCGTACAGAAGTTTTATCCCAACACAAATCGCCCGATTGTTCGCAACCATTACAGCAGTTATGTTTGCCATTTTATTTGCAGATATTTGGGGGATTTATAGTTTGGCGTACGGGTTTATTACGGGAACATTTTTAGGAATCTTGTGTCAACTTTACTTTTTAATCGGCAAATATAAGTTTAAATATGAATTATCGTTTTCCATGGATTCAACGTTTAAGCAGCAATTTCTAGCATTGTTTTTCCCAGCTATTTTAAGTGCAGTTGTGGGACAAATTAACGTATTTGTCGATAAAATTTTCTCATCTGGAACGATAAAAGGAGCAGTAACGTATTTAAATAACTCCTCCTTGCTGATTAGTATTCCAAATGCGATTTTTGCTTCTACGATTGTAGCGATTATTTTTACACTATTATCGGAGCAAACTGGGCAACTACAGCAATTTCAGAAAATATTTTCGCGTGGAATTAAAATTACCGCTATTTTATTAATGCCGATTACCGCTGGATTTATCGTGTTAGGATTACCGATTATTCAATTCGTATATGAACGTGGTGCGTTTACACATGCAGACTCGTTACAAACATTACAAGCGTTTTATGTGTACTTGCCACTGATTTTAATTCAAGGATTTCAATATATCGTGTTAAAAGCGATGTATGCCAAGGGACAAACGAGAATTATCTTTTTCTTAAGTACGATTACTATTATCTTAAATATCGTGTTTAACTATTTCTTTATTCAATGGTTTGGATATTTAGGGACGGCGTTATCTAGTACGATGATTGCTTTCTTTTTCTTATTAGCTAGTACGTGGGTGTTAACGCGCGAATTTGAGGCAGGTCAATTATGGGTGAATAGTAAAATCATTTTACAGTCCGCCATTCCTGCTCTTTTTATGGGTGTGCCACTGTATTTCATGCAACAACTTGCTTTTGTCGAAAACGTAATGCCGATTGTGAATATTGTCATGACTGGTCTTTTAGGCATTGTATTATACACCGTTGGATTGCGATATTTTTATAAAGATGGGTTTTTAGAAGTAATGGAACTTGTTCCTGCAAAAATTCGAAATAAAATCTTATAATAAAAAAGGTTATTCTAAAAGTGCATTGGTACTATAGAATAACCTTTTTACTATCCCATTTTTCATGAAAACAACCGAACGATAATATCCACCAAAATCAACACCATAATGACACTAATTCCAATCATTTGCATTGAATTTTTATTCTCCAACCGGTCGCTTCGAATTTTTAAATTGTACTCATACATACTCATATTATCGTGAATGCTCTTTTTCACGTCATGCAATTCTGCCGTAAACCGTTCGAAATTATCTTTCATTTCTTGTAATTGTAATGTCTGTTGTGCATCTAGCGCTTCTTTCGTTCGCTGGTATAACTGTTCATTCGCAATTTTTCCGTGGTTAATTTGGCTCGTAATGGATTGGCTTTGTTCTTGTTGTTTGTGTTTGATTTTTTCTATCCCCGCTTTCATTGCTGGGAGTTCTTTTCCTTTATCTTCTCCATCTTTTTGTTCAATGGTTGCTAGTTTTTCAACGATTTTTTCTTGTTCTGTGACAAGTTTTTCAAACGAAGCACGTAAGTCTGCCATCGTTTCTTGCCATTTTAATGTTTCTTTTAATTGCTTGGATTCTTGTTCTAGTTCGGTAATGGTTTCATTAATTTTTTTTACGTCAATCATTCCAAGTCCCTCCTACTTTCTGAATCCGTTGAATGGATTGTGTGAGAATGTAGTGTAATGTGTAGTTGTCTTGCAAATAGTCATAGATGACTTCGTTTTGATTCGGGTAAAACGAAAGCAAGACGGCGCTTAATTGTTGTTTTTGTTCTTCTTCTAATGTTTTCCCTAATTGTAACGTGTGCAACAAAATCGCCTGTTGTGTTGCTTCTGGATACTGTTGAATTGCTTGCCAAGCGGCGATAAATCGATTGCGTCCGTGGAGGTGTGAAAATTGGTGTAACACTAATCGGTTTATGCCACTAATAAAATTTAATCCGACATTGGTTCGATACGTTTCTAAATAGCGTACAAGTGGCAGCTTACTGGCCGATGCGTCTTGTGTCGTACAAAAAGCAAACCACTTTTCGTACTGATCTGGATAAGCAGCAATTTCCGCTAGTTGGTTCGTACGTTCATTCCATTGAAAATAGCCGGTGATTGTTTCGTTTAGTTGCTGTTGTTCACAGCTTTCGAGCAACGTGTGAAAGGACATGCGTTGTTGATAAAACAATAGGGCATACATCCACTTAAGAAAAATGGTGGCGATTCGTAACACGAACGGTTCGTTTTTTTGTTGATACACTCGGCTTAGTTTTAACGAAAAATTGGCATCATATTTCCTGATGTACGATAGTATCGCTTGTTCGATGCTTTCTTCCGTATAAGGATGGAACTGAACGCGAATGACGGTATCTTTTTGTCCCCATTGTTGGACCATCCAATCTTGTACGACTCCTACTAATGAAAGACGTGCCAATGCGCGCTGGATGTCGCCTACTTTTTTGTTTAATGCCGCGGAATGTAATATGCTTTCTCCGTTCGGTGTGGCGTACATATCAAAAATCGTATACATCAGTTCCGCTTCGGTTTTTACACTTGGTCGTGCCTTTAGCCATAGGGAAAATACACTTAAGATATCGCGTGATGCTTTGTATCCGTATCGATGAACGAGTTGTTTGGCATCGTTTATCGTCGTATGAATCGCAAAAAGTTTGGTAAAATCATCGTCTACCACGTCATCTTTTGTGTATAACAAATAGTGAGTAGCTGGTGTGCCTTCTTTTCCCGCTCTCCCTGCTTCTTGCACTAATAAAGACAGTGATTCTGGCAATCCGTAATGTACCGTGTAGCGTACGTTTTGTTTATTCGTTCCCATTTCAAACGGTTTCGTTGCTACTAGTACAGGGAATTGGTCCGCTTCAAAATCCAGTTGTGCTTGGCGGTTATATCGGTAATACGGCACTTTCGGGTGAAAGTTTTTCGGCTTTGATGTAGAAAAAAATCGGACGTCCGTTTGTAGGGAATCCGCTAACCGTTGTGCTAGTGCGTAACTCCCCTTTTCCCCGTTTGCATGTAACGTAAAAACGATTCCGCTTTGCTCTCCCTCTTTTTGAACCACTTCCGTTAACCGTTGCTGTTTATCTTCGTAGTCGTGTCCTGTTTTTATTACTTGAAACATCCCAGTTTGGTTATCCTCTATTCCTTTTATATCCTGATGTTCGATTTGCAATTCCATCTGTACATCTTGTAAAACGTGCATGCTCGTTGCTTTAGTAGTGGCTAGAATAACAGCTTGTTTGCACGATGTGCGAATCGTTTTTCCAATATGCAAATAAGATGTGCGGAAGTTATCGCTCCACTCTGATAGACAATGCGCGTCTTCTATCATGACAAACCCAATCGTAGCTAGTTGTTGTACATACATTCGAAATGATTCGGTTTGAAAATATTCAGGAGCAACTAATAGACCAAAGCATCGTTTATCGCGATAAGCTTGCAACATCGGTTCGTTTTTTCTTGGATGTTGATTTCGTTTCACATAATACATACGCGTTATTTTTTTCGACTCTAACCATTTGATAGCATCGTACATAAATGACGGTATTGGGACAATCATCATATGTAACGTCGGTTGTAACAACGCAGCTAAGACGTAACAAATCATGTTCCCCTTTCCTGTCGGTGTCATCCCAATCGTATGACGTCGTTGTAAAAGGTTCGTAATAACCGCAACTTGCCATTTTGTTAACGTATCGGCGTCTAATAGATTTTGAGCCAAGTACAACAATGCCGATTCTTCTAAAGCAGCATACGTAACTGGTGCTGTCGTCTCTAGTTTGAAGTGGTCTGGCTTTTGCAAACGCGCCGTTCGGATAAAAAGAACATCCGTCTCCCCAATTTCATGCCCTTCTCGCTCGACAACACTCATGTCTATTTTTATCGCACGTTCGGATTGAAATTTCTCCACATAGCGCACATTAAACTGCACTGGTTCAAATGGTTGTTGATGCAATGTACATAACGCTTCTAGCCATAGGTTGATGTCGTGTAACGCAATATCGAATGTTCGGAGATTCTCCGCCTCTTTTATTTCGATGTCTTTTTGTTCAGAGCTATGCTCTAACAGGGCAATAATCGTCCATTGCCAGCGCATGACACTCATGAAACGAACCTCATCGGCATCCACTTCCTCTAACGACCGATAGCGTGAAAGTTCTTCGTCATAACGCTTCAAATGTTGGCGTAAAGCGTGCATTTTCATTTGATAGGAAACAGATTTTTCTGTTAATTCTTCCGTTGTAAATGAAAAGACTTTTCCATCACAATCGTTTTCTGCTTTTCCGTCTAGTTCGATGATGGTATTCGTGCATTCTATATAAAATCCCGCATCGTCAGGGACGAGTAGTTTCGATAAAAATGGGTATTCCGGAATGTCTTCCGTTAATCTTGTCGCTACTAGCGACGATGGTTGATGAGCGGGAAGCAAACGAAACGGTTCTGTCGAAACGTTTGGAAATTGTGTTTTTAGATAACGGGACGGTTCCGCTGGACATCCGCGTTGTAAAATATTTTTTAAAATGGCGAGAATAGATGGGTGAAATCGAGGAGACAATGGTTGTTTCATATTTTGAATGACAAAATTATGATCGGAATCTATGTAATTAGCGGTAATATACATCGTGAACGCCCCTTTCGTTCTTCGTTTGTTATTCTTATTTTACACTATTTGTTGGAAAGGGACATGACTGTTGATACGAAAAAAGGCCGAACATATTGTTCAGCCTTCGTTTCTATTCACGTGTTTCCACGTTATTTCCTTCTACTAAAAAGTAGCCAGTTGTATTTGATTTTGTGACGATACCACCGTTTGGATGTTGGATGTTAATATTAAATGTATATAAATGGTCTGGAAGTGCTTGTACTTGGTTTTTTAAGTTATACCGAACGAAGAAATCTTGTGGTAATCCGATATAACTATACGATAATAGTTCGTTTGCTGGGTACGATGCTTTTCCTTGTTCGTTGTACGTAATTGTCGTCCAGTTGCGTCCGTCTTTAGACACTTCAATCGATTCTAGATAACCTAATAACGTTGGTTCGAATGATAGATTTACTTTGCTGTCTTTTAATGATAAAGCGTTTAATAAAAAAACTAGTTCATATTTTGTATCGACTCTCGTATTCACCGGTTGTGCATTAACAAATAAGCTTGCTTGGCGAATGAGTTTAGATTGATAAACATTCGTTACTTCATTCGTTACATGCATGTATGCATTGCTTTGTGTGCGTGCCACGATATCTCCATTTGCAAGTAATTGACGTGCGGATATTCGGTAGTTATCGACCGGAAGTGCTCCGACTGGCTGGTTTAAATGGACATCCACTGTAAATTCTTGTGGTACCCCAATCAAAGCAAAGCGAACTAGTTTATCTGCTGGGAATGAGAAAGAATGAGTCGCTTCGTTTACCATTGCTTTTAATCCTTTAGGACCTGTTACTTCGGTAACGTATGGTGCTAATTTCGGATCAAGTGTAAATTCGAAACTACCATTTCGATACGTACCAAAATGATTCCACTTATAAAACGTATTGTAACGAAGAGAAATAAATGATTGTTCACTTTTCAATCCTAGTACTTCTACATGCCCGTATTTCACATATTTTGTGTCCACGACTGCTTGGGCTGCTTGAGCCGCATTTCCAACTTGTACGCCATTTGCTAGTTCGATTCCCGTTGTGGATAGTGTAACAGCGGATGCTAAAACGACAGATGCGATGACTTTTTTCTTATTTTTCATTATTTTTATTCCCCTTCCTTCTAAAAATATGACAATAGTAATAGTATCAAATTTGGATGTTTTAAACAATATTGTGTACTATTTTTTATTAAGGAAATTTACACCTCGTTCACAAACGATAAAACTACCACTTCAAAATAGAAAGGAAAATCAACACCAATAACAGAAGACTTCTTTATGATTTCCGTTGTTTTTAATGAAGTCAAAAGTGTGAATAAGAAAGATATATAATAATGAAAAAAAGTGCCTATCTTTAGCATTTTTCACCATTGCACGGTATCGAAAAGAGAGCGGGTGTTTATGTCATGCAAGTAAACAATATTTCTATTTTTTTAAACACGTATCGTCAATTTAAAGTATCGAATGAGAAAAAAGTTCGAATGATCGAACGGTTATCGTCCGAAAGACGGATTAATCGAGCAGCGGATGACCCGAATGGATTAGCGATTTTGGAAAAAATGCGGGGACAAATTCGCGGGTTAAATCAAGCCTATCGTAACGTCTTAGATGGCTATTCGTTGTTACAAACGGCCGATGGGGTGTTAGAAGAAGGACATTCGATTTTACAACGAATGCGAGAAATTGCCGTACAAGCAGGGAATGATACCAAGAAGAATTCAGTCAATTAACGTCCGAGTTAAATCAGATTTTTTATCATGCGAAATATAATACGAAAAATCTATTAATCGGTTCGGATACGAGTATCCATTTACACAGTTCCATTCATATTGTGTACATGAAAGTATATGATTCTTCTGTTCAAGGAACAGTCGGACAATTTCAACTTATGCAACATAGCCAAGCAGCCCCTCCTTTCCTTACTGTCGACTATACAATGCAACAACAAAGCATAAAAGCAACACCATCTCAAGTGGGGATTGAGTTTAACTCTTTGTTAGATATCGATTTAGAAAGTAGTATTTTCGGGAACGGATTTCAATTTAAAATTCGCTCTATGCCGGATAATAGTTTAGGAACGGAAAACTATTGGGAAGTGAACAACCGATTAACTGGGAAATATACAGCAGAAGAATTTTTCACTGCCTTTCAAGCAGCAAAAGCCGCTCCCGCTAATACCGGCGCATTGGACGACATTACCGCTGAATTACGAACGGAAAAAGTCGGGTTACTTAATGTATATACAGTCGTGTTAACGTATGCGGGTGGAAACAATAGCATTCCTGTTTACACGGAATCGAACGGCATTCGGACCTCTAGTAACCTCAATGATCCAGTCGGAGATGCCAACACCCTTTCTGAATTAATCACCCTTCGTCCTAGCGTGGATACATTTGTGAATGGAGTCGAAGAACAACGCGGGATGTATACCTTTTCGGTAAATGAAAACTTTTCGTAGGGTTCGCTTATTACAATTGGTAGCGTATCGTTTAACGCCATCCTGTATGCGCCAACAGAAGCCGGACAATTTCAAATTGGCGCCACCGCGGAAGAAACGACGGGACATTTACTACAAGCCATCTTAGCAGATCCAACGTTAGGTGCTCGGTTTGAAGACAACGGAAGTAGCGGGAAAATGATTTCCTTAATTGAAAAAAGTGGGCGAGCGACGAAATTCCTGGTCGCTATGCTTTTACAATTACGAATAATTTTCAGGATAAAGAAAAAATCGTTGTGGCGGGACAGACGTATACGTTTCGTTTAGACAGGGCGGCGGGAACGGTAAAAATCGGCAGTACCACAGCCGAAACAGCACAATATTTACTAGCAGCTATGTTAACGAACCCACGCTTTGAAGATGACGGCAGTACGAATGCGATGATTGCCATAAAAGAACGACCGGGACAAGTGACCGGTGTTGATATCGAAGCAACCGTTCTGTTAGCCGCACCACCGCAAATGAGTTCCGTCGTGTTTAAAATGGAAAGCCCACTAGCAGAAAAAGAAGTACTGAACATTTTTGGCATTGTATTTGAAGAAACGAAAGACGGAAATGTGACGGAAGAAGGAAACATCGCACTCGATTTAAACGTCTATCAAACGACGACCGAACAAGCAACGTTTATTACAAACTATTTAAATACAATCGAAGGACTGCACGCGGAACAATACGAAGACATTATTACCATCGACATCGATTCTACTAATAGCTCTACCATTTCATCTCCATATGTAGACGAAGCAGAACGCCACCCCTTTGAAGCGATTCTTCAAGTAGGAGCCAATACAGGCCAAACGATGGCGATTGAAATTGATGACATACGCGCCATCCCGCTCCGCGTCAGCATTCCAAATCCCGATTGGAACGTGTATACGAAAGATGGAACGAAAATTCACTACGTTTCCACTCCAAACGTCACACGAGATTACGGCACGTATTATACGGAGTATTCCTTAGATATTTCTTCCGCTGAAACATCATCCGTCGCTATTACCGCAATCGATGAAGCAATTCACCAACTCTCGCACGAACGAGGAAAAATCGGCGCCTATACGAACCGATTAGGTCAGACGATGAACTATCTTGAAAACACGAGCGAAAAACTACAAGCAGCAGAAAGTAGAATTCGCGATGCGGATATGGCAAAAGAAATGATGGGATTAATGCGGGAAAACATTTTAACGCATATGCATGAAACACTTTTGGCGCAGGCGAATCAAACGAATGAAAATACGTTGTATTTGTTGCGAGATATGATTAATTGGTCGTGAACGAACATTGTGTAATGAGCGAAAGGATGACCTAAAAATGTGGAAGAACTTTTTTCAAAATAAAAGAAAAAGACTGACGGCTCGTCAGTTGCGTGAACGATATGGAAGTTTTACCACGATGAATGTTAGCATAGAAGAATTAAAGGAAGGCGTAGAAAGACAGTGGAAACGGTATAATGATTCAGAATTTCAACATTAAGAATTTAAGGAACGATTGGAGAAAGTATTCAAGCATTGACAGGTAAAAATTCTCACCTACTGAAAATGTGATGTAGCAGGTGAGAGTTTTTTTCTCTTCATCTTTCATCATTTGAAAAAGTACCATTCCCAGTATGTGATTTCCATTGGGATTCCCTTTTCATCTATTTGTTGTTTTTCGGGAATGGATTGTAACTGATTTTTTCCTAACGAAGCCGTTACAGCAAGAACAAATGCATCGACGATATCATCTAACGCTACTTGGCTTCGTTTATATGTACTTAGTGTTTGTTCTATGACACTTTCTATTGTTGGATCAAAGGAACGAAGAAGTTGCATTCGTTCTTCCAAGCCTTCTTTTTGCTTTTTATTGTATTGCATCGGTTCGTTCGCCCATTTTACAAAACATACTTCGGGATGAGCTTCTTTTAACTTCCCTATCGCCTCTTCTTCCCGCATTAACAACCCATCGACTTCTCGAATTTTTGGTGAAATATTCCACGATTGTTTCGATAAACCTTTTCCGGTCACTTGTCTGTTTTTCTCATTTGCTTCTGCGTAGTTAGAAGCATACACCGCTTCTCGTGACGGGGCAGAAAAAATACTCGCACTCCGCTTTGGTGCTAAAATTTTTCTGGCTTCTTGGTCACATTTTCGGACTGTTTGTTGCTTATTTGGTAATCCGATTGGGATATCGATTAAAATAAGAGATGCTTGTTTGTGGGTAGACCATAGACGGAGAATAGTTGGGAATAAGGAAACTTCCCATTGGTTATTCTGTTTTGCGACGGCAATCCTTCCTGCTTTGCAGCCGTCAACACCTACTGGATAATCGTTCATTTTTATCACCTTTTTAAACTTCTATATTTAACGCTTTCGTCTTACAATTCTTTTCATAACCATCCAAGCAAATTTTCACTTTGTCCACAGTTCTATCAGTACCTCAAAGACTATGTACCACATTTTTAAAACATCAAATCTTTTTCCACTTTGCACTTCTTCCTAATCCATCTACAGCAATATATTCTTCATCCTTTAATTTCTTTAATATACGATTAATCGTCGCATCGCTAACGTCAGGACAAGCTTGACGAATGTCCTCTTTTGTAAAGAAGCCAATTTTATGTTCAATATATCGTTGAACTCTATCTGCTTTATTTCCTTTTCTCGTTTCTATCACACCTACACGTTCTTCAAGCTCCTTATAGGCTGCAACAAAGGTACCTAATAAATAATTAATCCATGGTAAAACATTATTTTTATTATCATGCCATCCTACCGAAGATTGACGTAGTGTTTCGTAATAACGTTTTTTCGATTGTTCGATAGTTTTTTCTAAACTAATATAACATCTGACTTCGAAGCCAAATTGATAAAGCAATAACAATGTTAATATACGCGCCATTCAACCATTGCCATCATTAAATGGATGAATCGATAAAAAATCCAAAATAAAAATACTAATTAAAATCAAAGGTTCTACGTCTTCTTTACTCATTCGCTCCCGTAACTCTTGACAAAGCAATCGCATCATATCTGGTGTTTCAAATGCTGAAACAGGTTCAAAACGAATATGTTTCGTACCATCTAGATATGTTTTACTAATTACATTATCAACGTTTTTCCAATGACCGCCTTCGATAGAAATATACGTGTATAATTCTTTGTGCAATTGCAAAATAGTATTTGTGTTTACTGGAATCGCTTCATACGATGAGTGAATAAGCTGTAGGACATCTCGATATCCTGCAATTTCTCCTTCTGATTGGTCAATTGGATTAGTTTTACTTTCCATAATACTCTTTAAACGACGATCCGTAATCATAATCCCTTCAAGCGCATTAGAAGCCCTTGTCGATTGGATGATGGCTATATTTTTTAATAATCTCACTTTGTCATTCACTTTTAACCAATGAGACCATCCGGTAGGGAGATTGCGATGTCTCATTCCACGGACATAAAAATTAGAGTATAATTTTTCATTAGCTTCTCGACGTAATGGTTGTTCAAAAGAATATGTGTCGCTTGCTAATCGCCCTCTTGTCTGTTGCAGGATTTCCATTTTTGTAGCATTTTCATTCAAACCTAAATCGCACATGATAGCATGAAAATCCTGACGATCCGTAGAAGCTAATCGTCGATTAAAAGCTAAAAAAAGAGTTTTAGAGCGGTATGTCCTGTTTACATCAGGGAAAGCAGGGTGTAACATATAGCCATGTTCTAATACCTCTTGGACTTTTCCATGAGGTGACCCGTAATTTGTGTAAGAAAACTCATAGATATCATTACAATGAGAAAGAGTCCCTATATGATAATACAATCTATTTTCTGTATTTTGCCATACAACTAAAAGTGTATGAACTTTATTCATGTTCGTTTTCCTTCTCTCTTAACCACTCTAAAATTTTTTATCTGCGCAAAGGCACAATTGTTTTTAACCAATTTTTTTGTATGTCACTTAAAACATTTAAAGTAGAAATAAAATTAACGTACCAATCTATATCAAATGATTTGAACATATCTATACCCTCAGTACATTCTGATTTTAAATTTTTACTGATATACTTTAACAAGCTTTTAGCTTTGCATTTTTTTTATATTTATTAATTTTTGCTTAGAGGAGATTCAGGTTATTTCTCGAAGTAAACTAGTATACTTACATTACCAAATGAGGAATGCCTCTGTTTTAATTGATAAATAAAATACGTTTTGGATGAAAAGGAAATATTTTATTTATTAATCATAATTTAGATATACAACATCCTTATTTACAACATGATATTAGGATTATAAAAATAGTAGGTGATTGATATCGATAACTGTCAAACTATTGAGGTAAATGAATTAATACTTGATAGAATAAGGAATATTTTTGAAGTATCTATAAGGTATGGATTCTTTGAAATCGTGAAAAATAACATAGAAATATATTATTCTGAAGACAATCAAATGGTTTCATATAATTTACAAGTACCGAAAGCAAAATTTTTAGAATACCCTTTTTTTCAAATGAAATTAAATGAATCAGCGTTTACCACCAACCAAGATCTAGAAATAACAAATATAAGAAGCTATTCTTACCATGGCTTTCATATAGAACACAAAGATGATCCTAAAAAACATTTTATTAGGTTTGATTTTGAACCTGTAAAGGAAAAATATGCCCCGATACACATTAACGCTCCAAAACAAAAATGGGGAGATCATTTAACCTATCCTGATGGTACCAATTTAGATATTTCAAAAATATCCTTCCAAATAGCAATAAAGGTATTTTATCGGTATGCAAATGATAAAAATGATTATCCTCTTAATATGGAAACAAATAAGCCCTATGTAAAAATATTCGAAAACGGAGGCAGCAAAGATGAATAATTCAACACTTCCATATAAAAAATATATTAATTATTGTGTTAAGAACAATATTAAAAAAATAATAATCTTTATTAAAGATGAAAATAATATTCTAAATATTAAGTCCTTTTTAAATCAACAAGAATATCCGATTGAATTAATTGGCGTTACATTTCCAGCTAATGAAAAGATGTATCGATTAGAAGATGATAAAAAAATAAATACATTTATACCGGAGGCAGCAAATGGTAATAAAATCAAAAAAATATTGGAGGATCATGGCATTACATTAATTTCTAGCACAATGCCTTTTGAAGGAATTGTAATACCGGGGAATAATATAAATCCATATAAAATAATTGAACAGACGTTGGGTATCGTTCATGTTGCATTACCCAATCTTGTTCAAACGTTATTAATGGCTACAGATAATGGTGCTGTTTTACCTGGGGAAAGAGTAGTGGTAATGAATAATTCTTTAGCTATAGATGGTAACGGAACAAATACCAGATTGTTGTTTCATCCAAAAGAAGGGATGAAAATAAATAAAATTATCCAAATATAAAAAAGTAGCAAGGAACCCCTCATCGGACTCCTTGCTTTTTTCATCAATATATTCTATTGTTTCATTCTCTGCCGGAGTCTTTCTTAAATAAAGTTTTTCATCTAAATCATTATTATAAGTTGTTAGATGATTTAATTCATCTATTGAACCGCCAAATGTAATAAATGTATCAAAAGTATTTATCCACTTCTCACAAATTTCTTCTGGAATTAATTTTGCAAACTCTGGATTTTCAAAAAAATCTTTAGTATTTACATTATACATTTTTTCTAAATTTAATATTTCTTGGCGGGCAGTGTCTGGTTGAACTTTGAAGTTTTCTTCAGGTAAAAATTCTTTTAATTGTTTTAATATTGTTTCTACATTCATGTACGTACCTCCTTTTTATCAATATTATGCTTCTTCTTTATATTAATAATACATGAATTGGTATTAAAATTAAAGAAAAATGGTAATTTTCAGTGCAAAATAAAAACAGATGAATATTAGTAAAAGCGAGAGAAAATCATTAAGACCAAAGGAACCATTGAGAATCCATATTAATTTCAGAGTTCTATGATAACTACCCCGCTATTTTATATAGTCCAGTCTGTTTTACTGTATATTTTTCCGAAAAAAATCACTTGTTCAGAAACACCTTCTAACGAGTACCTTTTTTGATCTATGTTCTTCTTATTTCGTAAGCTCGACAAATCAAGATCAAATTCTAAGTAAAATGGTATTTCTCTCATGTATCTAAGTACAACTTCTAATTGTCCTATAATGAAGCTATCGGTTGATTCAAGTAATGTTTGAAAATACTCTATTTGGCTTGTTAGTATCTCGAGCAAAATGTCATAATCATCTTCATTGATATCTTTTTTTCCTATTTCAAAAATTAATGATTCAAGACGAGTATAACCCTTGTCTTTAAACCACTTTTCAATTAACTTTAATTCTTCTGTTAAGGCGAGGATCTCAATATTATCTGTACTTGCTTCTTCAATTAATTGTTCAAATAATAAGCCTTTCATTTTTACAAAAGCTAACTCAATCCCCTTTATGATGTGAGATAACTTAGATTTTAGGGTCTCATTATAATTTACTTGCGGAGAATCAACGTACTTATATTTTAGAAACATGGAAGCTTGATTTAATTTAATATTTTTCATAATAAAAGCCCCCTTATATATTGACATTTTCAATCACCCTTTTATGATTGATATACATAAAGAATACCAATCTTTACTAAAAATTAAAAGTAAAAAAACATATTTCTCCCTAAAAAAATCTGATTATATTACTAATAAACCTTATCGAATAACGCTTTATCTCCTAATCACTATCCATTATAATCTTTGTGCTTTTAACGTATTTAGCTAAGGAGTCTCCCTTTTAGCGGAACGAAGTGTGAATAGTTCCCGAAAGAGAAATAACTCCGCTCATCAGCCTTCTTCTCAATAATACAACCGATACTTCTTCTGAAACATGTCTTTCAACCTTTCATACACCGCTTTCTCACTATGAAAGAACACATTCTCCCGCGCCTGCAACATGTGCATCATCCGCTCTAGTTCGTCTTTATTTTGATGCACTTTATAAGGCACTCTCACTGCCTGCTTGGACTTTTGAAGCATCTTTTCTACTTTTCCTTCTTGTTCGATATAATCGGTGAAAATGAATTTTGTCTCTCTGTCTTCTCCTAATTGTTCGTAAGTGATCGCATGGTGTAACAACTTAGGGTCACAGATGAAAAAGACGCCTTCCTTCGCTACATCCATTTCTTCTATTTGTAAAAATTGAATGCGTTTATGAATTGTTAACCATTCCAATAGCAATCGTCCGTGTTTTTTTAAGTAATTTTCATGTTGTAAATAGTACTGAATGCCTTCAAGTAAGCGAGTATCGCAGTAAATCATTCTTTCTGTGCGGTTGGTGATGTAAGAGAGTAGCTCGATGCCTCTTCCGTACTTGGGGACGGGGAATAGGATGCGGTTTTTTCCGTTCATTTCATCTATGATTATTTGCACTTGTTCTTTTTGTATCGCTAGGTTGGCATGACCACTGTCGATGATGGCAAGGTCTAGCTTTTCTTTTAAGTTCGTTGGGTATTCTGCTTGTAAAAATAAAGATTCGCTAGAAAAGTCACCGGAATAGTAAATCAATTGATCTTCCATTTGAATCAAGTACGAGACGCCGCCGATGACGTGTCCGCTTAAAGACCATTGAAAGCGTAAGTGGTCGTTAATGATGATCCACTTTCCTTTTGTTTCGTAGGAAAAGGTGTGCATTTGAATCGCTTGTTCGTCTTTTGTGCTGTAAGGGATTTGTTCTTTCTTTTCTTGATTGTGTCGCCATTTTTTGAATGCTTGTGGAAGTTTGTTTTTCGTTTCTTCGCTCATGATGACGTTTCCTTTGTAGCCTTGTTTGTATAATAGCGGTAATCCGATGCAGTGGTCGTCATGGATGTGTGATAGGAACACAGCATCTAATGCTTTTATGTTCATTTTTTCTACTTCTGGGTATTCGGTTTTTGTGCCACGTTTAATGCCGCAATCTAGTAAAATGCGGCTGTTCTTGCCTTCTATGTAAAAGCAGTTTTTTCCGTATTCACCGACTCCGCCGATTGCTTGAAATGTGACCGTCATACGTGTTCCCTTCCCTTTTGTAGTTGATTCACGATAAGCATGACGATGATTGTAATCAGGACGGTGACAACTGCCATGGCCATGCCGAGGCTGACGTTTCCTTGTTCGAATTGGGCATAAATAAACGTTGCAACCGTTTGAACGGATGGTGGTAAGACGAGTAAGGAGCCGACTAATTCTCGCATGGAAATAATAAACGTCATCATCCACGCCGCAAACATTCCTGGTAATAATAACGGAAGTGTGATGTTAAAAATGACGCTCCTTTTATTTGGGCTAAAAATACGTGCCGATTGAAAAATTGATGCGTCGATTTGGTTGTACGATGCTTTAATGTACTGTACGGCGTACGGTAAAAATAAAACGACATATGTGACAACCGGCATCCATTTCGTATTGTAAATCGTGACGGGTAATGCCGGATGATTCCAAAGCATAATCAACCCGACAACGATGACGATGCCTGGAATTGTATTTGGTAATAGGCTCATAAAATCAACCGTTGCAGCTGTTTTTGTTTGCCCTTTTTGTACGAATAAAGCAATCATGGTTCCAAGAATGATCGTGATAACAGAAGCAGTTAAGGAAAAGAGTAAACTGTTCATAAACGCTTCGTATCCTTTTGAATCGATTTGAAAAAGTTGTTGATAATAAACGAATGAAATGTTATCAAGTGATAATCCATTTCCTCGTACTTTCATTAGCGACACTGCTAAAATTGAAAAGTACGGGATGCCGATGGAGATACCGATTAAACACAAGACGTAACCGATGCTTAACACGCGGACGAAGAACGACTGCTTTTTCTCGCGTAGCGGTGGCATTTTTCCTGATAACGTACTGTAAGAAAATTTTCGGCTTATCGTGTTTTGTACGTACCATACGAGTAAGCACGTACTAAGTAACACGAGAGACATGCTTGTTGCCATGCGGATGTCGATTGGCCATGATGAGAGTTGGGCATGAATTTCTGTTGTGAATACTTCGTAACCAATTCGTTTTCCGAAAGTGGCGGGTGTGCCGAACTCTGCTAATGTTTTAATGAAAATAAGGAGCGAGCCTAACGCGTAACTGGAAAGTAATAATGGTAACATGACTTTCCAAAAGTTAGAGAGACGTCCTTTTCCGAAAATCGTCGTCGCATCTTGAAACGATCCTTGTAAACGAAGGAGTGCATTTTTTAACATTAAGTATAAAAAAGGATAAAGATGCAAACTCATAATGAGCACCATGCCTGGTAATGAAAAGAACCATTCTGTGATGTGATGGTCTTTCTTTAATAATTGTTGTAAAAAGCCGTTTTCTTGCATAAATAAAATCCATCCCATCGCACCGATATAAGGCGGGGTCATAAAGGGGATTGTAAAGATGATATCTAGTGAACGATAACGGCGAAAAGACGTTTTGGTCATAATAAAAGCGAGTGGTAACGCAAAAATCGTCGTTCCGATGATGACTAAAAAGCCGAGCCAAATTGATTGCCAAAATACTGTTAGCATTTTTTTCGTCATGACTAATTCAATAAAACGGCCGACATCTACCTTCTGTCCATCAAAAAATGTGTAATATAAAACCATCAGAATCGGTGCGATAATAAGAACCGCTAACACGATGACGATGGTAAGAAACAAACCTTTCTTTCGTTCCATTCCTAAACACCCCAGCCAATGAGAGAGAAAAGCAAAATTGCGGGAGAACCCACAACTTTCTTCCTTTACTGCTCATACATTTCTTTGAATTTTTCAATAATTTCTGTTGTTTGTTGTTCGTTATCATTCCAGTCAAATGTGATTGTTGGAATATCTTTTAGCGGTGCACGGTCTTTCAGTGGTGTGTTTTCGTTCCCAGGTAATAAATAAGCGTCACCCACTAATTGTTGTCCTTCATCAGAAAGTAAAAAGTCAATAAATTGTTTCGCTCCTTCTACATTTTGAGCTTCTTTTAAAATACCTGCCGGACGCGGGCTCACGACAGTACCGCTTTCTGGATACAACACATCAACGGGTTCCCCGTCTGCTTTTGCTGCATACGTCATGTAGTCAACCCCTGAAATCACGATGTCTTTTGAACCAGTGACAACTGTTTCTAACGCTTCTTTATTCGCACCTGCTAACATTAAATCGTTGTCTTTCCATGCTCCAATCGTTTTCCAAGCATCAGGATTTCCTTGTGTGTAGCCATATAAAAAGTCTAACGCTGAACCTGATTGACTTGGGTCAGGGATTGCGATTTTTCCTTTCCATTCTGGCTTCGTTAAGTCTTCCCACTCTTTTGGCGCTTCTTTTACGTTGTTTGTGTTATACACGATACCTAATGCAGAAGCACTGTAGCCATAAAAATAACCATCTTTATCAGACCATTCAGGATTTATAGCCTCTTTTCCTTTTGCTTCTTTATATGCAAGTAACGCTCCTTGTTCCTTTAATCCTTCCATCGCTGGTAACGAAGCTAAAATGACAACGTCAGCGACTGGATTTGCTTTTTCAGATTCTAATCGTGCTAACACTTTTCCTGTTGTTCCTTGAAACACTTCTACTGTCATCCCGGTTTTTTGTTCAAAAGCATTTTCTAACTCTTCCGCTAAACCGGTAGGACCTGCTGTGTAGACGACAAGTTTATTATTTTTTTGCTTTTCGCCCGCTGCTTCTACTGCACTATTTTCTTCTTTTGAAGAACAACCTGTAAGCACAAACACGAGGACTGCTATCATTACAAAACTAGTCATACATACCTTTTTCATTTTAATCCTCCTACAGAATGAAAATCTTTTTTATTTGCATAAACGGAACACATTTCACCGACATGTAACCGCTTTTTCGTATACACATACCACGCTTCTTCTCCAACGTTCATCCGGATTAGGTAACGATCGCCTAAAAAGCGACTTTCACGAATGACGCCGGTAAACTCTACATCGTCCGCTCGTTTTTCTAACGATAACTTTTCTGGACGAATCATCTTCTGTTGATTCGGAAGCCAGTTCGCTTTTCCGATTAAGTTAGCAACGTACGTCGTTTCAGGCTTGTCATAAATGTGTTCTGGTGTCCCCATTTGCACGACTTTCCCTTCGTGCATGACAAGAATTTGATTAGACATCGTCATCGCTTCCATTTGGTTATGTGTCACAAAAATCACTTTACAATCGACTTGCTGAATAATATCTAAAATTTCAGATTGCAACTCTTCCCGTAAAATCGCATCTAATGCACTTAACGGCTCATCAAATAAAATCACTTTCGGATTAATCGCAAGTGCTCGTGCGAGTGCGACCCGTTGCTGTTGTCCACCGGAAAGTTCACCTGGTTTCCGATTTTCCAAGCCAGATAGCCGCACTTTTTCTAACATTTCCATCACAATCTGACGCTCTTTTTCTTTCTCTTTTTTTAATTTCAATCCAAAGGCAACATTTTCATACACCGTCATATGGGGCCATAACGCATAATCTTGAAAAACAAACGATAATTGCCGCTTATTCGGCGCGACGTTAATGTTTTCTCGTGTAGAAAACATCACTTCCTCTTCAAACGTAATCCGCCCAGTCGTCGCCTCTTCTAACCCGGCAATAATTTTTAAAAGCGTCGTTTTCCCGCACCCGGATTGACCGAGCAGTGTGAAAAATTGGCCGTTATCAAAATTGATTGAAATATTTTTTAACACTTCTTGCTCTCCATACTTTTTAGAAATACCTTCAACGCTTAAGCGCATTCGCGATCCTCCCTTCCTCTTTCATTGTAAGGGGGCAATATTTAGCAAATATTAATACTCTGTTAACAATCAATTAAAAATAATCTAATAAACTATTCATATGTATAGAATTTTTCTATAATCGTGGAGGTAATCGATGAATACAATCAAATTAAAAAGTTTCTGCTTACTCGTGGAACAGCAAAAAATGACAGACGTCGCATCCACTTTACAAGTGAAACAACCAACCGTATCATTTCATATCCAATCGTTAGAAGAAGAAATGGGAGTCAAGTTATTTCATACGCATACAGGAAGATACTTTTTAACAGAAGCGGGAGAAGCGTTTTACCATTATGCAAAAAAGATCATCCAATTAGAAAAGGAACTCTCCATCGTGATGAAAGAATATACAGAAGGAAAAAGAGGAGCATTACGAATCGGCGCAAGCGGTGTCCCCGCCTTTTATTTCATTCCGCAAATTTTTCATACATTTATGCTGAAACATCCGCACCACAAACTATCATTAGAAGTCGGAACCGCACCAGAAATCGAAGCATTAGTCGAACAACACAAATTAGACTGCGGAATTATTATGAAAGGAAAAGGAACATCATCGCCAAATTTAATTCGAAAATCTTTAGCCACAGACGAAGTCGTACTCGCCTTTTCAACGAGTCATCCCATCCATACGAGAAACACATTTTCAGTCCATGAATTGCAGAATGAAAAAATATTAGTGCATAAATACACATCATCAACGAAAGAATTACTTACCTCATGGATGGAAGAACATCAAGTGAAATTAGAACATATTATTGAACTCGATTCTTTTACAACGATTAAGAAAATGATTACGCTGGGGAATTGTGTTACTTTTATTTCACGATTAGCGATTCAGGAAGAAGTGGAGAAAGGAGTGTTGACATATCGGTCGCTTGGCACGGAGAAATCTTGGCGGGAAGTACAGTTGATTTTTCATGAAGATCATTGGAATGGAGTGATGATGGAGGAGTTTTTTGGAGTTGTGAGTGAGGTGATTAAAGGAGTGGTTACTTAAGATACTTATTTTTCGATTCAAAAATAATACTACTAAAAAATTGTTCAATATTTATTTTCATAAAATTTTTATATACTATTTTTTCTCTAATATAGTTTAAATCATTTATGAATCGATTACACTTAGTTAGACAAATATTTCAATGTCATATAAACTGAATTCAATTATTAATCGAAGGAGAATCAGTTATGACCAAAAAAAAGACAATCGAACCCCCGAACAGGAAGAGCTAATCAAATTACGCAAAGAAAACCAAAGGGTTGCCATGGAAAATGATATTTGCACCTAAAGGTATAAAAGTATCTACGCATTAAAATGCTAGATACTCTAAAAAGCAAGCCGTGCTGATCATGGGACGAAAGTAGATGTGATTCGTAATATTCGACAAAAATACTCGATATCAGCAATGTTCGAAGTCCTACAAATTCCTAGAAACACGGGCTATTATGAAGCGAAAGAACGTGATACAAAAGAAGAAGAGGAACTACCCAAGTTAATTGTGGAAATATTCAAGGAAAATAGATGTGTCTATGGCCAACGGAAAATCAAAAAAAGAACTTCAAAAGAAAGGCTGACAGGTCTCTCGTCGCCGCATCGGTAGAATGATAAAAGACCAAGGACTTGTCTCTAAGTACACAGTTATCCAGTTTAAGCCCAAAAAGACAACCGTAAATAAACCTGACGTCGGCAATGTGTTAAACCGTGCATTTATCCAGGACCAGCCATTGAAAGGAGTTGTATGTGATTTGGCTTACGTTCGAGTGCGACAAAAATGGCATTATATTTGTATGGTGGTTGATTTACACAACCGTAAAATCATTGGTCACAATGATGGTCCACACAAGGATGCAAAGTTAGTTCAACGCGCCTTTGCGACAGTACCATACAACTCAAATCACCTTGAATTATTCCATACTGACCGTGGAAGTGAGTTTAAAAATCAATTAATGGATGAAGCACTAATTACGTTTGGCATCGACAGATTATCAAGCCATAAAGGCACGCCATATGACAACGCAGTTGCTGAAGCAACCTTTAAAACAATTAAAACAAAGTTCGTCAAAGGCACCGTTTTCTCTAGTCAGGAAGAGCTTGATCTCCAATTGTTTGATTACGTCAATTGGTTTAATAATATTTGTATTCATGAGTCATTAGACTATTTGACACCAAGGGAGTACAAGCTTCAGCATCAGTTAGAGCAGACCACTATCTAACTTCAATGTGCCCACTTTACTTAGAGAGATGGGCGTGATAGCCTTATTCGGCGAGCCAGCGTGTTTTTTTAATAAGCTGGTGTCCTGGCGATTAAATCACACCCGTAGAGGTTCAAAGTCAAGTGACAAACTATGCACTCTATTTTTAGTAAGGAGCAGTTCATTCAACACCATAAAGCATTTATATTCCTTAAAAATATTGTTTAGTTTAGTGTTGACATTCCACTTTTGTTATGTCGATGACCTCCGTGTAATTTTCTCTACCATACCACGTTAACCTCATACGACATCTATCATAACAGAAGGGGTATCCATGTATCTATACTTCAATAAGTAGGTTTCTTTTTATATGAATTTATTCATTAACTAAAATTTGTATTATGATGATTCGAAAAATCAAACTAATTTATCAACTAATACATTAATTCCTTGACCATCGATTAATTCTAAACATTTTTTTTGCTTTAAATGAAATGTATATTCATCTTCGTTCACTAGCATTTTTTTTAAGACCTTTATTAAATTTTCCTGAGAGACATCTGAATACATCCCTAAATAAGTGTCAATCTCATAAATTTGTAATGATTCAGCTATTGGGATTTGATTTTCTGCTGTAGCTATTACAATACCTGGCAATCCTAAACAATAACGTTCCCATGTAGTTGATCCACTTGCACAAATAGCTAAATCCGCTCGTTTCATTAATTCAGCCATATAATTTATATTGAAATGAAAATGTATGTTTTCAAATTTACTGCAAATATTTTTAATTTCTTCTTTCATTTGATTATTTATTCCAACCACAACATCTACTTCTATTTTTTCTATTTTATATAATGTTAATAATTTAAATGACTGTAATATCTTCATAGTCTCGTTAGTATCGTCACTTCCACCAAAGAATACAAGCAAATGTTCTATTTTACCATTCTTATGAGGCAATGAATGTCGAGCTTGAATAAATTCTTCACGTAATATTGTGTACTTAGGTCCTAATAATTTTAAAGCATCTTTATTCACTAAATGATTATAACGTTTTTCATAATTATAGGTAAAGTTTTGATCTAATAAAATATCACAATTATGCTTTCGATTTGCTAAATCATCAATAACTAAAATACGATTAACATGTTTTTTTATGATTAATTCCCAATTCTCATCAATCCCATAATGATCAACTATCATCCAATCAATTTCTTGTTTCAAAGATTGAATGATTTTCATACATTCATAGACATCATTTTCTATTGTTGCTCCAATCCATGTCAAATAGTTAAAGCGTTTTATTTCAATTAATCTGGGTAAAAGATATACATCAAATCCTTGTGACTTTATATAATCAGCCATATGTCCAATATGTTTTCTACAAATAAAAGAAATACGATATTCTTTTTTTTTAAGTGCATGTGCTAAAGTTAAACAACGCATAACATGACCTGTTCCGATATTTGTTGCTGCATCAACACGAATTAAAACTCTTCTCAATTTAATCACCTTTTTGAAATTAATCTATTTTCAATCAACATAAATTTTATTTTTACTAATTCTATTCGGTTAATGTATTTTATATTAAATTTTGTTACAATTTGTTAGTTTTTTTATCTGCGTTGATTAATTGAATAATTGCTCTTTTAAAAAAAATAACAGAATAACAGTGTTTAAAAATAAAATTTTTATCATGCCTTTGAAACAATTGAGTATTTATTCTATCAACAGAAACATTTAAGTATCATAAAAAAGTGTTGCAAGAATAAAATAATATACTATTATTGATAATCATTATACAAGATTTTTTGGAGGTACTTCCTTTATTATTTTTTTAAATTCATTAAAATTATAAAGTATTGAATTATGAAATTCACTCATATTATAAGGATTAATGAACCTTTTACAATTTTAATGCTTTCATAATAATCTTTATCTCTTTTATTTTAAGTAAATTTCCTACAATAAAATAGACAAAACATCCTAGTATAAGTGAGAGTATGAGTGAGAAGTTACAATCAATACTATTAATTAAATATACATATGTATATTTTGAGATAATACCCATAATAATCGAAGCAATTAAAATTTTCAAAAAAGAAATAACGATATTTTTGAAACCAAATGGTCCTATTTTTTTCCTTAAGCTCAAAAACAGTAGTAATGTCGTCACAATGGCAGATATACTCGTAGCTAATGCTAATCCACCAATACCTAAAAATTTTGATAAAATAATATTTAAAATAATATTTAAAATAACACCCATTGTTGCATTAATCATTGGTGTTTTAGTATCCTGTAAAGAATAAAATGTTCTAGATAATACCTCGCGTAAACCAAAACCTATCATTCCGACAGCATAAAAACTCAATGCAGTAGATGTCATATATAAAGCATTAGAATCGAAGGCCCCTCTACCAAATAATAAGTTAACTACTGACTCAGCAAATATTATTGAAATAAAAGTAATGGGGATTACTAACAAATTAACCAAACTAATTGCTTCTGAAACTGTTTTTTTCAAACCTTTAATATTATTTGCACTAGCCATTTTAGTTATCAGAGGAAACATAGCAGTTGAAATAGATAAAACAAATATACCCTGCACAAATTGATTTAACCTATCAGCATAATTAAGTGCTGAAATTCCACCTACGGCTATTTGAGAAGCCAATGTTTTATCTACTAAAATATTAATTTGATTTATCGATACCCCAAATATTATTGGTAAAGCCATATAACCCATCTTTTTTAGATGCTCGTCTTTGAAATTAATTGTAAATTTATGCACATATCCTTTTTTTATAATAAATGGAATTAATAGAATGAGTTGTGAGGCAAAAGCTATTACACTTCCAATTGATAATACTATAATATTTATGTTTGAACTTAAAAATATAGATAAGATAACAAAAAAATTTAATGGGATACCTATTAATGCAGGTATAACATAATTACCCTTTAGTTGAAGAAAACCACTAAAAATATAAACCAAACCAGTAAAATATATTCCGAATATACTAATTCTTGTAAATTGTATTGCTAAATTTAATGTTTCCCCCTCAAACCCTGAAGCAAAAATCTTTATTATTGATTCCGTGAATAATAAAGATAATATTACAATAACTGTACACATCAATATTAAGACACCTACTAAATTACTTGTAAATCTATCTGCTACTTTTTTTCCATTTTGTTTTTCTATCAATGTGTACATTGGGATATATCCAGTTGAAATACCTGCACCAATGATGCCGAATAAAACGTTTGGAATAATAAGAGATATTAAATAAACATCACTTATATTTGATGCACCATAAAAATATGATAAAGAAATATCCCTTAAAAAACCAAAAACTTTAGAAATTATAGTTACTATCATTAATATAACAGCTGTTTTTTTCATTGAGATTACCTCATTATTTTTTGTATTAGACTATAATTTTTAATAGATTTTGCAAACTCAAAAAAAATAATTCCTTTTTTTAAAATGCATTTACACAGATATGACAATCAATTTTAACCAAAAAATCCAAAGAAAATTTTTCTTTGAATTTTTAAAGAATTACTGTTATTTATATATTATAAAATTGAATCTAGCCTTATAGGTGTTCCAATTTTTAGGTCTTTTTTGCTTTGTTTACCCAACAAATCTTCATAATATTTTGGTTCTAACCCATACCCTGGTCTTATTACTTTAATATTTTCTTTAGTAAACTCTTCCCCAGCTTTAATATTTTTTACTGCATAAATAGATCTTCTAAATTTTAAGGAGTCCTTTTCCTTTTCAGTGGGACCATATGTTATTTTCCCTAAAGATTTCCAAGCCCTTTCTGTTTCTATTACTAAAGATTTCATTTCAGCTGGTTCCATTGAAAATACAGAATCTACTCCACCATCCGCTCTATCTAATGTAAAATGTTTTTCAATTACCGTAGCACCTAGGGCAACACTAGCAACCGCTACACCAGTTCCCATTGTATGATCAGATAATCCTACTTGGACATCAAATAATTCTCGCATATGAGGAATTGTAATGATATTTGTATTTTCTGGCGTTGCAGGATAAGTACTCGTACACTTTAATAAAATTAAATCTTTACAACCATATTTCCTCGCTGTTCTAACGGTTTCATCTAGTTCTGCTACAGTTGCCATTCCAGTAGAAATAATCATTGGTTTTCCTGTTGAAGCAACTTTCTTAATTAAAGGGATATCCGTATTTTCAAAAGATGCTATTTTATAAAGTGGAACATCCAATTCTTCTAAAAAATCAACTGCTGTTTCATCAAACGGACTACTAAAAGGAATCATACCTAATTCACGAGCTCTATCAAAAATAGGCTTATGCCATTCCCAAGGTGTATAAGCCTCTTCATATAGCTTATATAATGATTTCCCTTTCCAAAGACTATTTTTATCTTTAATAAAAAATTCGCCTTCTTCAACATCCAATGTCATTGTATCAGCTGTATATGTTTGAATTTTCAACGCATCTACACCAGCCCTAGCAGCTGCTTCAACAATTTCAAGTGCTCTATCTAAAGATTGATTGTGATTTCCTGACATTTCTGCAATAATAAATGGCTTATGGGTGCTCCCTACTACTTTATCTAAAACTTTAATTTCATTTAACATTTTAAAAATCCTCCAATTGAACATAGTTATTAATTGGACATAAAAATAATCATTATAAATATATAACCTACTAAAAATTAATACTTATAAAAAATATTAATAATATTCAATTTCTAATTTTTCATAATCATGATTTGTCTTTTCAAATTCCCATTCTTTTTTTAAAATCCCCATACGTACGACGTTGAAGTATTCTCCATTTTTATAAATATGTTCTTTTAATACTCCTTCGATTTTTGATCCGAATTTTTTATGTATATTTATTACCTTTTCATTAAATTCAAATACTTCGCACCACAATTTATTTAATTTCAATTCATCAAATACGTAATCATACATATTACATTCTAAAATTCTCCCCAAACCTTTACCTCTTGCAGCTATACTTCCAATGTAGTAGGCCCATGAAGCTTGTCTATTTAGTATATCTATATTATTTACACTCATTACTCCTACATCTGTTCCATCATTTAATTGAATAATCCAGTATTTCTCAACATCACTTTGTTGATTAATTTTTTCATACCATTTCTCTTGATCTTCCAATGTTAATTTAGGATCTGTATACATGTACTTTGTTACTTCTGGAGACATTCTCCATTCCATAATCATTTTTAAATCAGATTTTTTAATTTTTCTCAACTTTACCATTTTTCATTCACCTAATTTTTTTTGCTCTATGGAACAATTAATATTTTGTTTTTCAGGGTGTAACTCTACTAAATAATAAACAAGATCTTTTAATTTAAATTTTGGATTTTTAGAATATAAATTAATGAAAATATCTTCTATTAACAAAAAATCTTCTTGCGTATCTACAGTTAATCGAAGAAAACCATGGTTATCTTCATTACTATAGTTTCCTATTTTAAATCTATCAGGATTTAAATAAAGATATGGAGTTACATGTTCACGCTCTATTGATTGATTTGCTTCATTATACATTTGTTTTAAAATTGCATAAGAAAATACTTCTGTATCCATACCTCTAGGGAAAGTTCGTTCAATTGTATTAGATACATAATCATAATTACCATCTTGATATTTGTCTACTACTCGATCAATCACTTCTGGATCGATAACCGGACAATCAGAAGTTATTCTAACAATAATATCTACCTTGTATTTTGTTGCTGCTTCATAATATCTTGCTAATACATCTTCTTCTGAACCGCGGTAACAAGGAATAGAAAGTTGTTCACAAAACTCAGCAATTTGATTATCTGCTTTTTTTGTTGTAGTAGCAATAATAATTTCATCAATTGTTTTTGCACGTTTTACCCGTTCAATTTGATATTCCAATAATGGTTTTCCCATTACTTCTTTCATAATTTTCCCTGGAAGTCTTGTAGAGCCCATTCTAGCTTGAATTATTACTCCTACTTTCATACTAATCCTACTTTCTATAATAATTAATAATTTTATAAACTCCATTAATTACATCATCAATATCTTCATCAGACATCGCAGGAAATAAAGGGATGGTAAGCATGCAATTATATAATTCTTCTGCTCTTGGGCATAATCCTTTTCCATATCCTAATTTTTGATAATATGGATGCCAATAAACTGGTATATAATGTACATGTGCACCTATATGTTCAGCAATTAAAGCATTATAAATTTCTTTACGAGTTGCCTTTAAATTTGGTAAATCAAGCTTTAAGACATATAAATGATTAGACGCATCTGAAAAATCAGCGTTTTTTTGTAGAATAACGCCTTCTAAATTCTTAAAAGCTTCATTGTATTTTGATACTATTTCTTTTCTTCTTGTAATAAACCAATCTAACTTTTTCATTTGACTTATACCAAGGGCGCATTGAAAATCTGTAATACGATAATTATATCCTAAATCAAGTTGTTCGTAATACCAGCCTCCACCATCTTTGTTATGAAGTTGATTAATATCTCGAGTAATACAATGGCCTCTAAAATTCGTTAATTTTTCATAATAATTCTTATTATTTGTAGTAATAATACCACCTTCACCCGTTGTAATTGTTTTAACAGGATGAAAACTAAATTCAGTCATATCTGTTAATCCACCAACACGAGTTCCCTTATATTTTGTACCTAATGCATGAGCTGAGTCTTCTATAACAACAATATCCGTACCTTTAACTAATTCATTTATTGCATCAATATCAACCGCTTGTCCAGTAAAGTCTACAGGAATAATTGCTTTTGTATTTTTGGTAATTTTTTTAGCGATTTCATTAGGATCTATATTAAATGTATCAGAATTAATATCTGCAAATACAGGGGTTGCTCCCATGTATAAAGCACAGTTAGCTGAAGCTGCAAAGGTTATCGGCGTTGTAATAACTTCATCTCCTGATTTAACCCCAGCTGCAAAACATGCTGCATGTAAAGCTGCTGTACCATTTGAAAATGCAACAGCAAATTTAGTTCCTACATAATCCGCTATTTTTTCTTCAAATTCCCTAGCTTTCGGTCCTGTTGTTAAAAAATCACTTTTTAATACATCCGTAACTGCCTTGCAATCATCATTATCTATATATTGTTTAGCATAAGGTAATGGTTTTTTTCTAATTGGTTCTCCACCTAAAATTGCTGGTAACATCTTGATTCCTCCGTTTTATGTGAATTATATTTTAATTTAGAAACAATAAAACTACTCATAGTAAAAAAATAGATCAACGGATCGAAAGGACCATGAAATGCTGCTATATCAGTAGTAATCCGAATTAATAATATAGTAAAAAGCAGTGAAAAAAGGTAATTTTTTATTTTAATATATTTATAAAAAGTCTTTACAATTAATACAAAAAAAATCAAGACACCTACAATACCAAAAAAAGAATGAAGCCTTGCATAAGAATTATGCAAATTATAACCAAATAAAGAGAATATAAAATTATCATATAAATAAAAGCCGAAGAAAAAGTTGTCAAATGACAACAATGCAACTCTTAAATACTCTTCATTTATTGCGAGTCTAGAAGTATCTTTCATTCCTAAACGTGATGTCCTTTCTACTGCACCATTAATAAATCCATAAAAATAATTTATAAAAATATAAAATAAAGATAAAAGTAAAATTATTAATAATATATTTTTAAAAACTTTTTTTTTATTATATATTTGTAAATATAATAATATTCCTAATAACAAAATAATTGAAACTAAGATACCGCTTCTTCCAATAGCCCAAATACATAAAATCACAAGAATAATAGATGGATATAATTTTATAGGAAGATTATTCTGATACATCGAAATATACAATAGAACAACTTGTAATATCATAAATACTGATATATTATTTCTACTTACACTAAAGATATTATCTGGGTGTGTACCAGTAACTATATGATATATAAAGAAAAACACATATAAAAAAAAGAAATAGGATATAATTTTATAATTTAACTTATACCTTATTAATAGTAAACCTATTCCTATATATTGAAGAAGTAAAAAGTAATCTTGAAACCTATAATTATTGTTATAGAAAGAAGATATTAATCCAAAAAGAAATAAAACAAAGATAATGAAAATTATCCTGCCCTTATTTTTAAATCTTTGACTAATTAATACATACATAAAACTAGTTATTCCTATAATAAACATTAAGATTGTAGATATCAAAAAAAGAATTCTAGATGATTGGGCTATCATTTTAATAAAATAAAAAAAATAAAATAAAGATATTATGATTGTAGCCTGCATACTATATAATTTCATTTTCCTTGTTGTATCATTTGTATTTTCCATCAAATCATTCCTTCAAAATACTAGGTGATTCTTACTATTCAATACGATATTTTAATTTATAATTACATCTTCAATATTTTTTTTCTCATAAGCATCCAATAGACTATTCGTTGTTAAATTAATAATAGATATATTATTTGCATCTGCATACTCTTTTAAAGAATAATGGATAGAACTTACAATGGAATACTCTTTAAGTTCTTCACCTAAAGTTCTACTTCTTTTAGATATTATTTTTTGGTTTTCATTATCATAACAATGTTCAACATTAATAGACGCAAAGGAATTGAAGTCACAACCAAGTAAGTAAATTTCTGTAAAACCCATATACATAGCTATCTTAATACATTCTGGCACAACATTAAACGTGGCTTTAGAATTTTTAGCGATATCATTTTTTTTATATTTACCAACAGGATATAGTTTTGAATACAAGTAATTAACATTAACTGGAGCATGTGTAGATGTGTTGAAAATTGTATAAGTTTCTGTTCTTAAAAAAAAAGTTGTCTCTTTCATTTCTTTAACAAGCTTCTTTGTTATATTACTATGTTCATTTAAAAATTTATTATCCACTAAACAGTAATATGTAGGAATAATATATTTAAGTAATTCACTTTTATATAAATGATTTACCCCAAAAGTAATTTCACCTTCCAAATATTTTGGGTTAACATTTTTCAATGATGGACCTGTACCTAAAATAAAACAACGTTTATTTTTATGGATATCTTTAAATTTCATATTTTTCCGAATAAGTTTTCTATCTTTAAATTTAAGCGTTAAAAAAATACAATCAGAAAAAATATTATATGCATAATAAATTAGCCCCTCTATCTTTTCTTTTATGCTAAATTTACTCATAACTTTTCACCCATACCACTCGATTGATTACTTTTGTATAACTTTGTATAATTTTCAAAACCTTGATTGATACATTAGTATCTGTATAATCAGTAGCGATAACTGTTTTCTCATTATTTTTCCACATCATTCGGCTTAGTTCAACTGATTGAATAATATCTTTTTGGTTAATTCCACCAATTATTATAGTACCCTTATCTAGTACTTCTGGTCTCTCTGTAGAAGTTCTTATTAATACTCCAGGAAAACCAAGAATTGCTGATTCTTCTGATAAAGTACCACTATCTGATAAAACACAAAATGAGTTTAATTGTAACTGATTATAATCAAAAAAACCGAACGGTTTCAATTGTTTAATTAATGGATGAAATTTAAACCTTCTCTCTTCAATCCTTTTCCAACTACGTGGATGGGTTGAATAAATAACTGGTAATTGATATGTTTCTGCAATATTATTTAAAGCATTCATTAACGAAAAGAAATTTTCTTCATTATCAATATTTTCTTCACGATGCGCTGAAACAAGGATATATTTACCTTTTTCGAGTCCTAATTCTTCAAGTACTTTACTATTTATAATATTATCCATATTTTTATAAATTACTTCAGTCATTGGTGATCCAGTAACAAAAATATGTTCTTTACGGATTCCTTCAGACAACAAATAACGGCGACTATGTTCTGTATATGGTAAATTAATATCTGAAACATGATCGACAATTTTTCGATTAATTTCTTCAGGAACATTTTGATCAAAACATCTATTTCCTGCTTCCATATGAAAAATAGGTATTTTTAAACGTTTCGCAGCTATAGCTGACATACAACTGTTCGTATCTCCTAAAATTAATAAAGCATCTGGCCTTTCTTTCACCAAAACTTCATATGACTTTGCAATAATATTCCCTATTGTTTCACCAAGATGGTCACCAACAGCATTAAGATAATAATCTGGTTCACGGAGACTAAATTCCTCAAAAAATACCTTATTTAATGTGTAATCCCAGTTTTGCCCAGTATGTACTAACATGTGATCAAAATATCTATCGCAAGCCTTGATTACTTCTGATAATCGAATAATTTCTGGTCTTGTTCCCACAATTGTCATAACTTTCATTTTATTCTTCATTTCTAAACCTCCAAAAAGTATGTATCTGTCTTATCTGGATCAAAAGGTTCATTTGCCCACATCAAAGTTACAAGATCATCTTTGCCAACGTTCACAATAGAGTGTACATATCCAACAGGAATATCTACTACTTCAAGGTTTCTGCCACTAACACGATATTCAATAATCTCATCTAAATCAATTTTTCTAAAACGAATTAAACCTTCACCACTAACCACTAAAAACTTTTCGTTTTTCGTATGATGCCAGTGGTTACCCTTTGTAATACCTGGCCTTGAAATATTTACTGAAACCTGACCTCGCTCAGGTGATTTAATAAACTCCGTAAATGATCCTCTTTGATCGATGTGCATCGTTAATGGATATGAAAATTTACCTTCGGGAAGGTAGCTTAAATAAGTACTATAAAGTTTCTTTGTTAATGGATCTCCTAGATTAGGGACGAAAAGATTTTGTCTACTTTCTTTAAAACTTTGAATTAGATCAGCTAATTCACCTAATTTAATTTTATATAAAAGTGGTATTATACAATACTTTTCTTCTGTTGTTGGTTCTTCTTCCATCGCTTTAATAAATTCTTCTATCACATCGTCAATATAACATAATGTAAGATCCACATTTTTATCACTAACCTGTATTTCAAGGTCCCTTGAAACATTATAACAAAAAGTTGCCACCACGCTGTTATAGTTCGGTTTACACCACTTTCCAAAAATATTTGGAAGCCTATAAATAAATGTTTTTACTCCTGTTTCTTTAGTATAAGAGAAAAATAATTTTTCACCGGCTCTTTTACTTTCTCCATACGGATTATTTTTTTGGGCTTGGATTGAAGAAGTAAATAAAACCGGGGATGGATTATTATGTTTTTTTAGTAAGTTTAATAATTTTAATGTAAATTCATAATTTCCTTCCATAAACTCTTTTTTATCTCTAGGTCTATTAATACCAGCAAGGTGAAAAACAAAATTACATTTTTTTGTATACATCGCTAACAAGTTCTCTTCTGTTTCTCTAGTACATTCATATATTTCTGTATATCCTCGATTCTTTAATTCAGCAACAAGATTTCCCCCTATAAATCCCTTTGCCCCTGTGACTAGAATCTTCATTTATATCCCCCCTTTTTTATTAATTTAAATTGTTCAGGTAAACTTTATACACTATTAATTATACCCTTTCAATTCTTTCCTTACATAATCTAAAGTTAATAATTTTTCTTTAATCTGCTCTACATTTAATAATTGTGTATTATGAGAGTTATATTCTTGTTCTGTAGATAACTTCATATCTCCATCAACAAAATATTTATCATAATTAAGATCTCTTTGATCAGCTGGAACTCTAAAGAAGCCACCTAAATCTTCAGCCACTACATATTCTTCTTTTGTAAGCAATGTTTCATATAACTTTTCACCATGACGGGTTCCAATGACTTTAATTTCATTATCAGCATGAAATAATTCTTTCACTGCTTGCGCGAGATCTCCAACTGTACTTGCAGGTGCCTTTTGAACCATAATGTCTCCTGCTTTAGCATTTTCAAACGCAAAAATGACAAGCTCTACAGCTTCCTCAAGACTCATTAAATATCTTGTCATATTTGGGTCTGTCACTGTTAATGGTTGTCCATTTTTAATTTGCTCAATAAAAAGAGGGATAACTGATCCTCTTGAAGCCATTACATTTCCGTAACGTGTTCCACAAATGAGTGTTTTTTCAGGAGAGACTGTTCTTGATTTTGCTACGAATACTTTTTCCATCATTGCCTTTGAAATACCCATGGCATTGATTGGATAAGCAGCTTTATCTGTAGAAAGACAAATTACCTTTTTTACCCCATAATTAATGGCAGCCGTTAAAACATTATCTGTACCAATTACATTTGTTTTTACTGCTTCAAGTGGAAAGAACTCACATGAAGGAACTTGTTTTAAAGCTGCAGCATGAAATACATAATCAACATCATGCATGGCGTTTTTAACACTTGCTAAATCTCTTACATCACCAATGTAAAATTTAAGTTTATCACTTTTATAGTGTTTACGCATATCATCTTGCTTTTTTTCATCACGAGAGAAAATTCGAATTTCCCCTATATCTGTATCTAAAAATCGTTTCATTACAGCATTACCAAATGAACCTGTTCCTCCAGTAATAAGTAAAGTTTTATTTTTAAACATTTGTAAAATCTCCTTTTACTCACATATTAATTTTTCGACTTTATCCATTAAATTTTCCTTTTTAAAGTTTTTCTCATAATAAAAAAGTCCATTTTCAGCCATTTTCGCTAGTCCTTCGCTTTCAAGTCTTGCCAATTCAATAATTTTTTTCGATAATAATTCTACATTTGCGGCAGGGCTACAAACACCAGCTTCTGCTTCTAATATAATATCAGATACTTCACCATCAGCACTAACAATAATAGGAATTTTACAAGCAAGACAAGATTGAAGTTTTGCAGGAATAGTAATTTCGAAAACTTTATTTTTTGATAAACAAATTAGTGCAGCATCCCCTCTAGCCATAAAAAAAGGAATTTTCTCTGCTGGTTGTCTATCAATAAAATTAAAATTATTACTTACCTTTTTAACTTGGGCTAGGCTAATCAATTCTTCTTTAGCCCTGCCATCTCCTATAATATTAAATCTTACTTTTAAACCAGCTTCATTTATTATTTGAGCTACGTGGGGTAATATATCCAAACCTTGTGCATATCCAATATTCCCAGCAAAAATAATATTAAAATAATCATCATCAGGTATTTCAGAAATGTCATTTTTAGAAACTTCTACAGGTTTGTAAAAATCTTCGGCATATTGTGGCCAAAATTTTAACTTTTCTTTTTGAACTCCTCTTGATTCAATAGAATTTATAAAGCTCTTTGACGACGTTAATACTAAGTTGCATCTTTCATAAATATAATCAACCATTCTTCCTATTCCACCGATGACCCATTGATTCTTAATGCCAGCAACTACTTCTACATTTTCTGGCCATAAATCTGTTACATAAAGTAAACATTTAATTTTTCTTCTTTTTGCTAACCATACCCCTGGTAAAGCCTGGGTCATAGGAGATACTTCATAAATAAATACTACATCTGGTTTTAATATTGTAAAAAATGAAAAAAAGAATCCTGATACAACAAATGATAAATAATTTAGAGCTAACATAATTGATGAATTACCACGAGGTATAATTGGAATTCGAATAATTTCTATACCTTTATAAATTTCTTTTCTCTTTTTTAAAAAACTATGACCTTTGTAAAACTTCCCTTGTGGATAATTTGGTATACCAGTTAAAACGGTTACTTTATATCCTCTTTTTACCCATTCTTCACATATGTCATTTATTCGAAATTGTTCGGGATAAAAATACTGAGAAATAACCAAAATATGCTTTTTCATTTTAACTACTTCTTTCTATTGATTCTTTAAAATCGACTACGTTATATTCATGAACATTTGAGATAGACTTATCATAATATTTATTTCCAAAAACCTTATTAATATATTTTATTTTCTTTGATAATAATCGGACTATTGGATTAAATAAGTTAACACAGTACGTTCGTTTATTTTCTATATCTCTAAAAGTTTTAATGATATCTTTTGTTGCCACATATTCTCGATTTTGCGGATAGAATACTCCATCAGAAATATTGTCTATTTGAAGTTTTAAAAACTCACATAAATTATCAATATAAATCATACTTCTTTTATTATCAATGTTAGGAAAAGCTATACACCATCTAGAAATATCCCTAAGCTTAGGAAAGTTCCCTTTACACCCTGGTCCATAAACCATCGGCGTTCTAACAATGACCGTTTTAAAACTTTCGCAATTCATTTTCTGTACTGCTAAATCAGACTCTAATTTACTTTTCCCATAAAAATTTGTTGGTCTAGGAGTTGTTTCTTCAGTAATTGGTTTTTCCACACCAATTTTATTGTCATCACCATAAATTATAATGCTACTCATTAAAACAAATTGTTTGACACCATCTTTTTTAGATTTATCTGCGACCTTGATTGCTAAATCACGATTCACTTGATAATATAGGTCTTCCATTTTGGGATCACTAGATACATGTGCAATTCCTGCTACATGTAAAACTGAATCATAAACAGAAAAATCCTTACCTTCCCATTCATGTCCTCTAACTGATATACTATGTATTTCATATTGATCCGGCCATTGTTTTAGCCAGTTCATGAAGGCGTTTCCTATATAACTATTAGAACCCGTTATTAAAATTTTCATTTCGGTTTTCCACCCTTGTTACTTTTTTTGCTATATTTCAAATCCGATTAAATTATTTTAAGAAGATGTCACAATTCCTTTGTGGAACCATCACTACCTTCTTTAACCCCTTCACTTTTAAGTACACTAAAAATTGTTTTTAAAAATATTTTTATATCAAAAAGAAGCCCAATTTTTTCGACATATTGCCCATCTAATTTAGATTTTATATCTATAGGCAACTCGTCCCTGCCATTAATTTGCGCCCAACCAGTAAGGCCTGGATAAACATTATTGGCGTTATACTTATCCCTTTCAGCTATTAAATCATATTGATTCCAAAGTGCAGGTCTCGGTCCAATAATACTCATCTCACCTTTAAGTATGTTAATAATTTGAGGTAACTCATCCAAACTTGTTTTCCTAAGAAATTTACCGCTTTTAGTAATGAATGCTTCTGGATCTTTCAGTAAATGAGTAGGCATATCATTTGGTGTATCTGTTCTCATTGTTCTAAACTTTAATATATAGAAATACTCTTTATTCTTTCCAACTCGTTTTTGTTTAAAAAATACTGGCCCTTTTGAATCTATTTTTATAATGATGGCCATTACTAAAAATAATGGCCAAAGAATTAACATTGCAATCAAAGATAATGTAAAATCTATTATCCTTTTAACTACTGGATAAACCTTCATAAAAAACACCTCTCACTCCATCACAAAATTCCATTACTCCCTACTGTTTTACCTTCAGGCAATACAAATCTTTCTTTTAAATATGTACTTGATTTCACATAAGAAGCAGCACCTATCACGGCTAAACTCTCTATATGACACATACTTCTGACAATGGCACCTGATCCAATATGTACTCCATCCCCTATTTCACAATCATGGTCCACGCATGCACTGACATTCACAATGCAACCTGTTCCTAACGTAGTACCAGTATTAACTACAGCTCTCGACAGGATAACAGTCCCTAACTGAATAGAACTATACTTACTTACCGATGCATGAGGATGAACAATAATTGGAACATCAAATCCCGCGTGAATCAATTTCTTAATCCACTCTAGTCGTTTTTCATTATCACCAAAGGCAACAATGGTATTTGAATAATCTGTAACAAAATTTCGATATTCATCTAGTGTTCCCACAATCTTAAAACCTAGTACACTTGTAACATCTGTTCGGTCATCTAAAAAAGAAATAGTATCCCATTCACCACTTAATTCCGCTGCTTCCGCTACAACTTTTCCATGACCACCTGCACCGATAATCAGTAAGTTACTCATTTTCTAACCACCGTCTTATTTATGTAATCAACAAACATTAAAAGTTCTTAATGAATATTCGATAGTACTGGCTCTTTCTCTTGTTTCACATTCGCCACTTCTACCAAATAATCTTTTAACTTCTTAGGATTATCCTGCACCTTCTCTATCATACTAATTACCATGGACACATTTTGTACACTTGCTTTCCCAATATAAATTTTCGGATAAATTTGTTCCGGATGGATTTCGTTTTCATTCAATAATTCTTCATACATTTTTTCCCCAGGACGTAATCCAGTAAACTCAATTCCTATTTCATCCACTGTATATCCTGATAATTGAATTAAGTTCTTCGCAAGATCTACAATTTTCACCGGTTCCCCCATATCGAGTACAAAAATTTCTCCACCCTTTGCAAGTGCTCCCGCTTGTAACACTAAACGAGACGCTTCTGGAATCGTCATAAAATAACGAGTAATTTCTGGGTGAGTAACGGTAATAGGTCCGCCAGCTTGAATTTGTTTTTTAAATAATGGAATCACACTTCCACGACTTCCTAATACATTTCCAAACCGTACTGCTACAAATTTTGTTTCACTTTTTTGTGCCATGCTTTGAATCACCATTTCTGCCACACGTTTGGTTGCTCCCATCACGTTTGGTGGGTTGACTGCTTTGTCTGTTGAAATGAGAACAAAGTTTTTGACGCCGAATGTATCTGCTGCTTCTGCCATGTTTTTTGTTCCAAACACATTATTTTTTACTGCTTCCCTAGGATTATACTCCATTAAGGGAACGTGTTTGTGAGCTGCAGCGTGATAGATAACGTGAGGGCGATTTTTATCTACTACTTCAAACATGCGTTCACGGTCTTGTACATCGCCGATGACTGGCACAATTTCGATTGAATCTTTGTATTTGTTATGTAATTCCATATGGATTTGATAAATACTATTTTCACCATGTCCGACTAATACGAGTTTTTCAGGTCCGAATTCGCATACTTGACGGCAAATCTCTGAACCTATCGATCCACCTGCTCCTGTTACGAGCACCGTTTTGCCAGTTAATTTTTTTGAAATCGATGCCATGTCTAACTCGATTGGATCGCGACCTAGTAAATCTTCTACTTCTACATTACGAAATTGGTTTACACTTACTTTTCCCGTAATAATATCTTCTAATTTTGGGACAATTTTTGTCGTAATTTTCGTTTCTGCACATGCATCGAAAATACGCTGTATTTCTTTTTTAGATAAAGACGGAATGGCAATAATGATTTGTTCTACTTGATATCTATCTACCGCTTCTTTTATATGATGCACGTCCCCAACAACGGGAACACCGAAGAAATCAAGTCGATGTTTTTTGATATCATCATCAATAAAGGCAACTGGTTGTAATGCTCCGTCTGGATTTTTTAACATTTGTCGGGCTACCATCATCCCTGCAGCACCAGCACCGATAATTAATGTTCGTTTCTTTTCTGTCGTTTGTTTTATGTATTGATCCCGGAATACACGCCAAATAAAACGCGAACCGCCGATTAATAACATATGTAGCATCCACGTAATCACTAATGCTCGTGCATACACATCTGAATTAATTGCAAACTGAACGAGAGCCGTTGTTAAAATCGATAACGTCACGGCTTTAAAAATAGCAATTAATTCACCAATACTGGCATATTCCCACGCTTTGTTGTAAAGTCGGTAAATACTTGCGAAAATGTGGTGGCTTATGAGAAGTGTAATTGAACTAATGAATAAAGTGGAATTTTTTAAAATATTTAAATCCGGGTGCAACACCCAAAAACTAACGTAAATTGCCGATAATACTATAATAGAATCCAGAATGACCAATAATGCTAATCTTCTTCGATAACTCAACCGAGCGAACTCCCTTCAACCTTGAAATGATACCTTCATTTCAGTCAAACTTTCCCTTCACATAGGTACATCGGTGTACCTATCAGTCTAACGTCTGATTTTATTTTACATATTAACACTATCTACATAGTATGAAAAGATGGTATCCATGTCGCTTTTGTTTAATAAATGTCGAATTATGCGAATAGGCCATCCGTTTGATGATATAACTAAAAACCAGGTCGCGATTACCACGCCTGGTTTCTTTTTACCCAATTTTTTTTTCTTTTACTAGTTTCATTTTCAATTTCACCGACAATGCAAAGCCAACTAACAAGGAAACAGATGCTGCTCCAACGACAATCATGTTATATTCACCGTTTACTTTTAACATGTCCCCAAATACACCGCCAACAAATCCAACCGCGATTAATAATGCAACCCATTCGTTAAAGGTTGCTCTCGTTAAGATTACCGTTAATGCGAGTGGAAGAATGACTGCTGCGACAATTTTAAGAATGAATACCCCCATTTGATTCCACCTCCATTTGTTCTACTTCTTCTGTTATTAATAAGACACCAAGTTCATAATGTTCATCATCGTAAATTGCACCGTTTACAAGGCGAAGTTCTCCTTGTAAGTCTAATACTTCTAATTTACAGAATGCATTGTTTTTTTGCAATGCTTCGTAAAACTCATTTTCCGTCCTTACTTTGTCCCCATTCAATTTTACGATAACTTCTCCGATTGCTAATCCCATTTTTTCTGCTGCAGAATTTGGGATTACGCCAACGATGACTAACCCATTTTTTCGAGAAGAAAAGTAAGGAGCTGCTTCTTTCTCTTTCATTCGATGATACACGTTTAGCGCTTCTCGTCCGATAATGGCTACGATAATAGTGATCCAAACAAACATTGGGAAGTAAAAACTAAGTAAGGTAAGTACCATGATGATTCCTGCAAAGATGCCGACTTGACGTCCTGTTTGTTGCACGGCATCTGCTGGTAAGGTTCCTTTCATAAATTGATACACACCAATTCCGAATGGAACGATGATTGGAGATAATGTGACATCTCCAATATGGAACACAGGCCAATACGGGAATGTTGGGATTCCTTCTTGGACTGGTAAAAATAAAACGACAGGTACTAACCAAAGACGTCTTAATTCGTGTGCACCTACTTTTTTACCCCGTTCGCTTTTCATTAAAACGGGAGATGTTTGGTTGGCTCCTTTTGTTGTAAGGAGCCATGCTTCTAAAAATAAAAGCAACGTAAGTAACACTAATACGATTGGAAAAGACGTATCTAAAATAGAATCAAAGATTGCTAGTTGAAACGCATTTTCTGGTAATACTAGTACTAGTACGAGTGCAAGGCCAATCGCGTATGCTGGAGAGACCCATTGCACTTGAAAGGTGAGACATAATAGGAGATATACGATGCCAATTAGTACAATCATACTTAAGGGAATCGTTACACCTAATAAAATCGTCACTAGCGAAAGAAAAAGTCCACCAATTAATCCACCGGTAATTGCTAGTTTCACATCGTCTACGACGTCATAAATACGATAATGGAAACTCGCTCGTTCTTTTTTGACGCGAGATAATCCAATTGTAAAGGCAATGAGTAAAAATCCATATGTAAGCGGATGGAGGAAAAAACGGCCTATTCCTCGTCCAATTTCTACTATGATATCCATCGTACCACTCCTTTCTACACAAAAAGTGGAGGGCAATTAAGAGCCCTAAAAAAAGAAACAAAATATATCCGTACTATACGGATATATTTTGACATTCTTTTTCAAAATCCTTTTTTATTCCGCTACCATTTCAATCGCGGATTGTAATTGACGGTCTTCTTCTTTCGACCGAATTTTTTCGATCACTTTCGATTCTAAGGAGCTAGCTGTTTCTTCGTCAATGATTCCTGTTGCTTCTAGTCCGTTCTGTTGTTGAAAAGCGAGTACAGCTGTTTTTGTTTGTTCGTCAAAGTATCCGTCTGTACGGCCAGGTTCAAAGCCAAGTCCCGCTAACATTTGTTGCGCGTTTTTCACTTGTTCGCCGTTTGTATCAATTTGTAATGGTTCAGTCACTTCTAAATGAGTCACATAATAGTAATCGGGTTGTTTTACTTCTACTGTCGGTTCAATTCCTTTTTTATGGATCCAGTTTCCGTCTGGTGTTAACCATTTAAACATCGTTAATTTTAACTGGCTGCCATCGCCAAGATCCATCGTTTGTTGAACCGTTCCTTTTCCAAATGATTTTTCCCCGACTAATTTATATTCGCCTGCTTCTTTTAACGCACCTGCTAAAATTTCTGATGCTGAAGCACTTCCTTCGTCAATTAACCCGATAATTGGGTACGGTTTTTTGTCTGTAATCGATGTATAGTACGGTTTTTTCTCACCGTTACGGTCTTCAATTTGGACGTATGGTTTATCTTTTGGAATTAGTTCCGCTAAAATGTCTTCTACACTTGTTAAGTACCCACCTGGATTACCGCGTACGTCTAACACTAATCCGTCGATGCCTTCTTTTTCAAGCTTGTCTAATTCTTTTTTAAACTCCGTCGCTGTTTGTTCAGAGAATGATGTAATTTCGATGATTCCGATTTTTTTGCCGTTTTGTTCTTCCATTTTTGAACGAACGGTGATAATTGGAATATCGTCACGAACGATATTGACGTTAAATGGTTCTTTGCTACCCACACGTAAAATTTTTAGTGATACTTCGCTTCCCTTTTCCCCGCGAATTTTTTTCACTGCATCATTAATACTTAATCCATCAGTTGATGTGCCGTCAATTTCTAAAATAGTATCATTCGGTTTTAGTCCCGCTTTTTCTGCTGGTGTGTCGCGAATCGGAGAAATAATCGTGACTTTTCCATCAATTAATCCTACTTCTGCGCCAATCCCTTGAAAAGATGAACCTAATGATTCCATAAATTGCGTTGCTTCTTTTACGCCCATATAGCTCGTATACGGGTCATCTAAGCTACCGACCATTCCATTAATAGCGCCTTCCACGAGCTTGTCTTTTTTCACATCCGACACATATTGTCCGGAAATGGTCCGGTACACGTCGTTTACTTTTTGCAAATCTTCTTGTGACATTCCCTTTTCGGTTGAAACCGATGAAATGTTCGATTTGCCGTACCAATCAATTGCAAAAAACATCCCCGTTGCTCCGATGATAAACGCTACCATCATGAGCGCTATGGCCGTCCTTTTTTTCATCCTTTTCACCTCAGTCTTTAACAAAAGGCACCGCGTCGTACGTGACGTGATGCCTTTTTCTTATCACTATCTTTATGATACCCCTTTAAAGAGTATGCTGTAAATTAATTTATTCCGAAACTTGCAGGGTTTACCGGGTTTTTGTAGCCACCTGGGTGAATTTCGAAATGAAGGTGATTTCCTTGTGAATCACCTGTATTTCCGACTCCACCAATCACTTGCCCTTGGCTTACTGTTTGTCCAACAGAAACGCTTCTTGAAACCATGTGCGCATACAACGTATCATATGTTTTTCCGTCCAGGTTATGACGAATCACAACGACATTTCCGTATCCACCATAATTTCCTGGTCTTCCCATAGTCGATGCAATAACACGACCAGATGCTGCTGCCACGATTGGAGTGCCTTCTGGTGCAGCGATGTCGACTCCGTTATGTGGTCGTCCCCCACGCATACCAAATCCAGAGGAGAAACGTCCGGACGTTGGACGAATAAATCCACCAGAACTTGGTGCTGCAAAAGACGGTGTCGCTACAGATGCTTGTGCAGAAGAACCGCCACTTGCTTTTTCTTGGGCAACTTGCGCCGTTGCTTGTGCTTCTTTTCGCGCTGCTTCTTCTGCTTGACGGATTTGTTCCTTAATTTCTGCTTCTTGGGCATTCAACGCAGCCACTTCTCCTTCTAAGTCATCAATTTCACTTTGCACTTTCTTTTGTTCTTCTGTTAAGGCTGCGACAAATTTATTTTTTTCTTCTTTTTGACCAGCAAGTTGATCATTTAACGATTCCAATGATTTTAAATCTTTTTCGATTACGACTAATTTATCCGCTACTTGTGTTTCTTTTTCTTCTACCATTTGTTTTTCTTTCTTTTGTGTTTCGATAATATCTTTATCTTGTTCCACGATTAAACCAAGTGCGCCCGCTTTATTTAAAAAGTCTGAAAAACTTTCAGCCGCCACTAATACGTCCACATATCGAACAGCGCCACCGTTCGTTTGGATGTCTTTCATTCTTTCTTTTAACAGTTCGTCCCGTTCTTTAATTCGTTTTTCTAATTCACTAATTTGCGCTTTTAATTGATCGATTTCCTTTTGTGTTGCTGCTACTTCGTTTTCTTTCGCCGTTACTTTTTTCGATGTTGTTAAAATTTGCGCTTCTAGTTGTTTAATTTGATTTCGTATGTTCGTTGCTTCGTCTTCTAGTTTAGTATTTTCTGTATTTTTTTCGCTAATTTCACCTTGGATTTTTTGCTTCTTTTGTTGTACGTCGTTTAATTGATTGGCTTTTACTTGATTTGGTACGTATGTAGTGCCTAATGAACTAAGTCCTAATGTACATACCGCTGTTAATGTGAGTAATTTGTATGGTCGTTTCAATTTTGTCACCTCTATGTAAATTCTGTATCTCCAAAAACCCAACCAACTACCATTATAATGCATATCTAGGAAAAAAGGTGGTGATTCATCCACATTTTTTGATGAAACCCCACCTTTTTATCTATTTTGATCTGAAACAATACATCTTTTTGTTCTATTTTCAAAGAAAAGTTTTTTAGATTAATAACGAGCTCCACCTACGTAAGCGCCTGACCAGTAACCACTGTTTAAGTTAGACACCGTTACACCACGTGTAGAATCTGCGTGACGGAATTGACCGTTTCCTACGTAAACACCTACGTGAGAAACACCACCACCACCTGTGTTAAACGCTACGATATCGCCTGGTTGCAGACTACCTTTATCGACCTTTTGACCACCTGCATATTGTGCAGCTGATGTACGTGCTACACTTTTACCATTTGCAGACATTACTTGTTGTGTAAAGGAGCTACAATCGATTCCACCAGAGCCTGTGCCACCAAAACGGTATGGTGTACCGTCCCAGTTAGAACCTAAGTTAGAAAGTGGTCCACCACCTGGTGCTGCAGAAGATGCAACATAACTTACTTCATTTGCTGCGCCAGTAACACCACCGCCGCCACCGCGTTGTGGAGCTGCTTGTGCGGCACGAGCTGCTGCCATTTGACGATTTAATTCTTCCATTGCTTCAATTTCTGCAATAATTGCACGTTGTTCAGATGTTACACCGCTTAATGTAGACGCATGTTCACCTTTTGCGGATTCTAAATTACTTAATTCTTCACCTAGTGTTACTAAGTTTTCATTTACTTTGGTTTTATCTGTTTGTAATTTATCTTCTAAATTATCTAATTCTTCTACTTTTTCTTGTTGATCTGTTGTTAACGTTCTAACAAGTGCCATACGATTCACTGTATCAGTAAAATCTTTTCCGCCTAAAATGACATCTAACATGCCAACTTTACCAGCTTTTTGTGTCGCCTGTAACGTTGCACCTAGCTCTGCTTTTTTCACTTCCATTTTAGCCATTGTTTCTTCGATTTCTTTTGCTAAACGTTCGTTTTCTTTATTTAATTCGTCTATTTTTGCTTGTGAACTGTTGATTTGACTTTCTAAATCTTTAATTTGTTCGCGAACTTTTGCTACTTCTGCTTCTAATTGTGCATTTTTATTTTTTAATTGTTGTAGCTCATTTGCTTTTGCTACTGGTTGTTCTGTGTAAACGGCTGTTAACCCACCGAATCCGATGGTTAGTGCTGCTGTGATCGCTAAAAATTTATTCGTCTTCTTCATTGTTCTCAAGTCACCCCGACTATTTTTTATCTTTATATTTTCAAGAATTTTCGTAAACTCATAACGCTTCCCCAAATACCAATTAACGAACCGAGTAATAATAACAGGAACGAAATGTTAATCGTTAGTGGGAAAACAGGAACCATTGTCAGCAATAAAGCTTGCACGCTGGAATTTAAATAATCATATACTGCGGTATATCCTAAAATAACGACTAAAATAGGAATAATGGAACCGAGTACACCTAACATTAAACCTTCTACGAAGAATGGCCAGCGAATAAAGCTATTCGTTGCTCCAACTAATCTCATAATCTCAATTTCTTTCCGACGAGCAAAGATTGTAATTTTAATTGTATTAGAAATTAAGAACATGGCTGTTAACAGCAAGCCGACAATTAAAATCACCCCGAATGTTCGTAATGATTTTAATACGCTAAAGAGACGCTCTACTGTTTTCGCTCCATAGTTTACTTTGTCTACGTTTGGAAATTTTTCAATTTGTGTGGCAATTTTTTTCGTATCGTGTGGATCTTTTGCTTTAATTAAGTAAGCATCTAATAATGGATTTTCAGATCGTAACGATTCGAATGTTTTAGAATCCTCTCCGAAGTCTGTAATTAGGCGATCTAATTGTTGTTCTTTCGTTTCATACTTCACTTCGCCGACTTCTGGAATTTGTTTGATTTTTTGTTCTAATGCTTTTCGTTGTTCTTCTGATGTGTCTTTTTTCAAGAATACACTCATTTCCACGTCGCTTTCAATTTTTGAAGCCATGTGGTTGAAATTTGCTAAAACTAATAAGAAAAATCCTACAATGAGTAAGGTTACGGTTACGGCGCTAACGGATGCGAATGTCATCCAGCCATTACGACCGATACTTTTTACCCCTTCGCGAATATGACGTTTAAGGGTTTCAGCCTTCATAACTGTATTCCCCCTTATGATCGTCACGTACGATTTGTCCTCCGTCAATCTCAAGGACACGCTTACGCATCGTATTTACGATTTCTTTGTTGTGTGTGGCCATCACAATGGTTGTTCCCAGTGCATTGATTTCTTCAAATATGTCCATGATTTCCCAAGATGTTTCAGGATCTAAGTTTCCTGTTGGTTCATCGGCGATAATCACCTTCGGACGATTGACTATGGAACGAGCGATGGATACACGTTGTTGTTCCCCACCTGATAATTCAGAAGGTAACGAACGAGCTTTATGTTTTAATTTTACTTGTTCTAACACTTCCATGACGCGTTTTTTCATTTCCCGCGCGTCTGCTTCAATAACTTCCATCGCAAATGCTACATTTTCATATACCGTTAAGTTCGGTAGTAGCTTAAAATCTTGGAACACGATTCCGATATTACGACGTAAATACGGAATGTCGCGTTCTTTTAATTTTGAAACGTTTTGACCGGCAATATTAATATCACCTTTTGTCGGCTTTTCTTCTCGGTACATTAACTTAATAAACGTTGATTTCCCTGCACCGCTCGGGCCAATTATGTAAACAAACTCACCTTGGTCTATCTTTACATTTATATCGTTAAGCGCGAGCACCCCATTGGAGTAACGCTTATACACATTTTTCATTTCTATCAAAAATATCACTTCCTAAGGATGTGTTTTCAAACAAAGTTCGACAAAGTTTATGCTTCCTTGTCGTTCACATTGACCATTATAGCATTGGTTCGTCATTTTTTATGTTACAGTTATATTTCAAAATATTACACTTTGTAACAAACGCGTTACATCAACGTTTGGATGCGGTTTCATCTTTGTGAAGAATTTTTGAACGTGGAAATTACAACAGTGAGTGTTTATTGTAAACATGAAAAAACCGTACCACAAAAATTGTGATACGGTTTTTTGATTATTCGCCTTTTTGTTCTAACAAGTAGTTGACGATTTCATCTAGTTCTTCGCCTTCTACATTTTGTTTCGGCATCGCACCTCGTCCGTTTACGACCACTTCACGAATTTCATCTTCCGATAAGCGGCTACCTACGTCTGTTAAAGCAACCCCAACGCCACCTTCTAAATTTTGACCATGACATGCAAGACAGCCTTTTTGATCCATCACTGTTTTGCCTGTTGCTTCTTCTTGTTTTGGTGCCTCTGTTTTTGTCTCTTTGTCCGCGTCATCGCCACCACACGCCGTTAACATTAATGCACTTCCAAATAAAACGACTGCAAGTTTTTTCATCCCTTTACCTCCTCCAATAGTGTAAGAAAGCGTTTCAATTTTTATTTTACATGATTCATTGTAGCTTCTCAATTTTCACCTATACTTACGATGTTTGCTCTTTTCTTCGTACATAGATTCATCTGCTTTGGCCATAATCATATCAATCGTATTTCCATCTTCCGGGTAACAACTATATCCGATACTAATCCCAACATCACAATAGTTTCCTTCAATATAAATCGGTTTATCAAAAATAGCTTCCACAGCTTTTATTACTTTTTGTTTTGTTTTTTCATCTGCTTGATGCAGGACAATCGAAAACTCGTCACCACCTAAACGAAATACTTCACCTTGATCTTGGACGGCCTTTTTGATTTGATTCGCTAAATAAATGAGTAACTCATCCCCAACCGCATGTCCAAATGTATCGTTCACTGCTTTAAATCGGTCCATATCTAAATAACAAAAAATAAACGGTCGTCTTCGTTTCATTTTTTCTTCTAACACTTTATGACACCTAAACCGATTGCCGACTTTCGTTAATGAATCTTTCGTTACGAGTTTTTCTAATGATTGTTGGTACCTGCGTTCTTGTCTTACTAATTTTTCTGAAATCGCATAAATGATCATCACCCCGATAATGATAATAATCGTGCCAACAATCGTCCGTAATTTTAATGGTAACAATAATTGGTGCAGTTGCTGATGCGATAATTTTGTTAAGACGTATAATTTTTCATTCGTTTTGACATGCCACTGAGCAGGATAGATAATTTGTTGATATACATATAAATTCTCGTCTTCAAAAAAATATCCTTTTGTATCTTTTTGAATTTTTCTAAACACTTTCGGATTATCATACATTAAAGAGTCTCGACTACGATTTGGATACATAAACCCCCAATTTTTTTCCTCTGTTGGGGAAGACAAATAATATCCTTTCTCGTTTAACAAATAATATTCGCGCTGCCCACGCGCAACAGAAAACTCAAAATGACGAATTAATTGGTCTGCCATGTAGTTCAATACGACGATTCCTTCTACTTCCCCATCTCGGTTAAAGACAGGACTTGCGATGTAGTTCATCGGTTGAATCGGATTCGCGACTCTTAACCCGTTCTTTTTTAATTGAAGCGGACAAATATGTATTTCTCCATAATCTAAAGAAATTGCTTTTTGAAAATACGCTGCTTCGCTCCGATTTTGTAAGGCACTTTCTTGCACAAATTCAGGCGTACCATTGTTGTAGTTAATGGCAATCACTTCTTTTCCATCCTTTTGAATAAAGCGCATTTGATCGTACCGCATCTCTTCTTTGACAAACATAAAAAAGTTATAACTCGTATTGCGAAAAAAAGCAGAATCATCCGTTTCATCAAGATGACTTTCATATACTCTCGTAAAAAAGCGCAAATCACGAATCGCGTCTTCGATATCGCTTTTGATTACTTCGTTACTAATTTCTGTTATATTTTGTTCTTCCATAATCGCATTTTTTAAAATTAATTTTCGTTCACTGTAATATAAAAGAATTGCCATAACAATAACAAGAAACATGGAAATGGCTAATAACACTCGATATTGTTTCATCTCGTTCCCACCAATCTGTGTATCTACCATTACTATACACTTTTTAGTGCAAAAGAAAATACAGCCTTTGAAAAAAGACTGTATTTTTCAAAAAAGTTTTTGAATTAGATCATCGAACGTAAATAAGCATCGATAAACACGTCTAAATCTCCGTCCATGACCCCTTGGATGTTCCCAACTTCGACGTTTGTACGATGGTCTTTTACCATCGAATATGGGTGAAAAACGTACGAACGGATTTGGCTACCCCACCCGATTTCTTTTTGTTCCCCGCGAATTTCATCCATCGCTGCTTGTTTGTCGTCTAGCTCTTTTTGATACAATTTTGCTTTTAACATTTTCATCGCAGCTTCCCGGTTTTTAATTTGCGAACGTTCATTTTGACACGAAACGACGATACCAGTCGGAAGATGGGTAATTCGTACAGCAGAGTCTGTCGTATTAACATGTTGTCCACCAGCCCCACTTGCCCGGTACGTATCGATCTTAATATCTTCCGTACGTACTTCGACTTCGATATCATCATCAAATTCTGGCATCACGTCACAACTAACGAATGACGTATGCCGACGACCAGAAGAGTCAAACGGAGAAATCCGGACAAGACGGTGTACCCCTTTTTCCGCTTTTAAATAGCCGTAAGCGTTGATTCCTTTTATTAATAACGTCACACTTTTTACACCCGCTTCATCGCCAGGTAAATAGTCTAGCGTTTCTACTTTAAACCCGTGACGTTCCGCATAACGCGTGTACATCCGTAATAAAAGTGATGCCCAGTCTTGTGATTCTGTTCCACCAGCACCTGGATGTAATTCTAAAATTGCACTGTTTCGGTCATATGGGCCACTTAATAAAAGTTGTAATTCAAATGCATTTAACTCTTTTGTAACATCGCCTAATTGTTCTTCTAACTCTGCTTCTAGTTCTGCATCTGGTTCTTCTTTTAATAATTCAAACGTCATATCTAAATCTTCGTATTTTTCTTCTAGTGCTTTCATTTCATTGACTAAATCTTTTAAAGCATTTGCTTCGTTAATGACTTTTTGCGCCACTTGTTGGTCATCCCAAAAGCCTGGTTCGACCATTTGGGCATCTAACACTTGGATGCGAGCCTCTTTGGCATCTAAGTCAAAGAGACCCCCTAAAGTCCGCTAATCGTTTAGCCATTGTTGAAAGTTCGTGTTTTATTTCTGCTTGTTCCACGCTTATTCCACTCCTTATTCGTTTTTGCCGTGACAATGTTTATATTTTTTCCCGCTTCCGCACGGACAAGGGTCATTTCGACCGATGTTCACTTTACGGCGAACTGGTTTCCGTTTCGGTGCTTCGCCGTCTTCATTCGGCACGACAGCTTTTCCTTCTGCCACTTGTTCCCGCTTCATGTTGTCTTCTAATTGTGCTTTCATCACATACGTCGATACTTCTTCGCCAATTTCCGCTACCATCACTTCAAACATGCTGAAGCCTTCCATTTGATACTCGCGAAGTGGATCGTTTTGACCGTATGCACGTAAATGAATTCCTTCACGCAATTGTTCCATCGCATCGATATGATCCATCCATTTACGATCTACCGCACGAAGAATAATAATTTTTTGGAATTCGTTAAATCGTTCTGGCTCAAATTCTTGTTCCTTTTCATCAAAATAGTGATGTGCGTTCGTTTTTACGATTTCAACTATTTCTTCTCGTTCTTTTTCTTGTAGTGCCTCAAGTGTTAACATGCCTTCTTTTAACACCGTCGAATTTAAATGTTCTAGCATCGCATCTAATTTCCACTCTTCCGGTAATTCTTCCGGTGGTGTGTGAGAAGCGACAATTTGGTCAATCGTTGCATCCACCATGCTTAACGTAATATCGCGTAAATTGTCCGACTCGATGACTTCTTGACGTTGTTTGTAAATAACTTCCCGTTGTTGACGCATGACATCATCATATTGGAGCAACTGTTTCCTCGCGTCAAAGTTATTTCCTTCTACTCGTTTTTGCGCCGATTCCACCGTACGCGTAATCAGTTTACTTTCAATTGGCATATCATCGTCGACACCGAAACGATCCATTAAGCTTTTCACATTATCCGAACCGAAGCGACGCATTAACTCATCTTCCATTGAAATGTAAAATTGCGAAAAACCAGGATCCCCTTGACGTCCACTACGACCACGAAGCTGATTATCAATCCGGCGACTCTCGTGACGTTCTGTCCCTAAAATACATAATCCACCTAACTCGACAACGCCTTCCCCGAGTTTAATATCGGTACCACGACCAGCCATGTTCGTCGCAATCGTTACCGCACCTTTTTGACCAGCACTTTCAATAATTTCCGCTTCTTTCGCATGGTTTTTCGCGTTTAACACGTGGTGTGGAATGCCTTTTCGTTTTAACAGTTGGCTAATATGTTCACTCGTTTCAATACTAACCGTCCCAACAAGAATCGGTTGTCCTTCTTTATGACGCTTTTCAATTTCCCGAATGAGCGCTTGGAACTTTCCATCCATCGTTTTAAAAATCAAGTCTGGTTTATCGTCTCGAAGAACCGGTTTATTCGTCGGAATAACGAGTACGTTCATATTGTAAATGTTCCGGAATTCTTCTTCTTCCGTTTTCGCTGTCCCTGTCATCCCCGCTAATTTTTCGTACATACGGAAATAGTTTTGGAACGTAATCGTTGCTAATGTCATCGATTCCCGTTGAATCGTTAAGCCTTCTTTTGCTTCAATCGCTTGATGCAACCCGTCACTATAACGGCGTCCCGCCATTAAACGACCCGTAAATTGGTCAACAATCACTACTTCCCCGTCTTGGACAACGTAATCCGTGTCGCGAAGCATAATGTTATTGGCACGTAACGCTAAGTTAATGTGATGATTTAATGCTACATGCGATAAATCATATAAGTTTTCAATCCCAAATGCTTTTTCGGTTTTATTCATTCCTTCTTCGGTTAACTGAATCGTTTTCGTTTTTACATCAATCGTAAAATCTGTTTCTTTTTTTAACGTTTTCACGAAACGATCCGCCTGTCCGTAAAGGTCTGTTGATTTTTGAGCAGAACCAGAAATAATTAGTGGTGTCCGCGCTTCATCAATTAAAATCGAGTCGACCTCGTCAATAATGGCATAATGAAGCGGACGTTGTACTTGTTCTTCTTTATATACAACCATGTTATCGCGCAAATAATCGAATCCAAATTCATTATTCGTCCCATATGTAATATCTGCTGCATATGCTTCTCGTTTTTCTTCCGAAGACATACCACTAATATTTAATCCAACCGTTAAACCTAAAAATTGAAACAGTTGGCCCATTTGTTCCGCATCACGACGAGCTAGATATTCGTTGACCGTTATGATATGTACTCCTCTGCCAGAAAGGGCATTTAAATAGGCAGGTAACGTCGCAACGAGCGTTTTCCCTTCCCCAGTTTTCATTTCCGCAATATTTCCTTCATGAAGGGCTAGTCCACCGACTAATTGTACATAATACGGATGTAACCCGAGCGAACGCTTCGCTGCTTCACGCGCCACCGCAAATGCTTCAACTTTAATGTCATCAAGCGTTTCTCCTTTTTCAAGACGCGCTTTAAACTCATCCGTTTTTGCCCGCAATTGTTCATCAGACAATGCTTCTGTTTCAGATTGTAATGCATCTATTTCATGCGCCGTTTTTTCTAACTTCTTCAGTTGGCGACTCGTGCCGTCTGGAATAATCTTTTTTAAAAAATCTAACATGATAAACGACCTCATTTCGTTTTTATGCGTTTCTTTTTTCACTCGATAGCCTTAAAATACCATCAAGTTTAATCATAACAATTAAAAAAACCGCTGACAAGAAGGCAGACAGGAAAGTGTAACATTATTTATTCGAAGTCCATTTGGTAGGTATTGGGGGAAAGAAAGAAAATAACGGAACGATACGAACGAAAAAAAAGGGTTACCCAACAAATGTCGGGCAACCCTTTTCCTATATGATCATTCAGGTTCAATTACACCGTATTGACCGTCTTTACGACGATACACTACATTGGTGTCGCCTGTTTCGGCTTCTTTAAATACGAAGAAGTTATGTCCTAACATATCCATTTGAAGAACGGCTTCTTCTACATTCATCGGTTTTAAATTAAACCGTTTGGTACGATAAATTTTGATTTCTTCCTCTTCCGCTACAGGTGCGTTTACAAATGGCGCATCCGCAAATTCGAATTTCGTAGCACCTTCTTGACGTGCTTTACGATTTACTTTTGTTTTATGCTTACGAATTTGACGTTCTAGTTTGTCAATGACTAAATCAATCGCAGCATACATATCATTATGAGTTTCCTCTGCACGTAATAACAAGTGCGGCATTGGAACGGTTACTTCCACTTTTTGTTTTTTATCGTTGTACACTTTTAAATTCACATGTACATCAGTTCTTGGAGGAGTGTCAAAATATCGTTCTAATTTTCCAACTTTTTTTTCAACATAATCTCTTAGAGCATCTGTTACTTCAATGTTTTCTCCACGGATATTGTATAGCATAACGAATTCCCCTCTTTCTATTTCCAGTGTACCTTACACTATGTATGTACCCGCTTTCAAAAAGAATAAACATAGGAAAAGCAAAAAAGTGGAGGGTGGCTTGCTCACCGACAGAGTAATAAAGCGCACGATGGAAGAGGCGTCTCTTTGCCTCTGGAATCGGGTGACTTATTACGGTAGTCGGTAGCCTCCCGAAACTGGATCATTAAAAAAGTGGAGGGCGCTTGTTCAGGGGCGACTAGCATAAGATGAATTGCAGAATGAGGCGATTCTTCCTCATGGAGCAATACAGCTTATGACTCGAGCCCCTAGCGCCCGGAACTGGATTATTAAAAAGTGGAGATGGGCTCGGTCAACGACGGAGCTATAAGGCGGAGGGCGGAAGAGGAGCCTTTTTGCCTCTGGAGCACTTTGACTTATAGCGGAAGTCGTTAGCCCATCGCAACTGGATTATTAAAAAGGTCCAACTCAAAAGATTCCAATTTTATATTATTGGCAGTGCGCTAAATTAATTATATACTTACTATATAATTAATTTAGTTAAATATTTAAATAGGCTGTGAGTATGTGTTGAAAAATAATAAAATAAAATATGTAGAAATCATTATGAAGGAAATGCTTGAAATACAGCAAAAGTCCAAGATGTTTACCAATCTTCTTTCTGAAGGAGAAGCACTATCGCAAAACCAGCTTATCCTTCTCATTCAACTGAAAATTAATGGTGGAATGAAAGTAACGGAAATTGCAGATTTTTTTAGTGTTACTCCTGGAGCTGTAACATCAATGTGTGATAAATTAGAAAAATTACTTTTAGTGCAAAGGGTTAGAGAAAAAGAAGATCGGCGAGTGGTGAAGGTAATTTTAACAAATAACGGCGAAGCTAAGGTTCAAACCATTTTTTTGAAGTTTTCTCAAGAAAAACTGACAGAAATAGCACAATCATTAATGGAAGTTAATCAATTAATGGAAAAAATCTTTTGAAAACTGTTTTCAAAAGATACATGAACTCGAAATGAACAAAATAAAAAGATTCAAAACATTGTTACATGAATGTTTTGGATCTTTTTATTTTGTCAAAATTCCCTTTGAAAGTCGTAATCGCTCACATGAAAATATACGGAATTTTTTTATTCTTGACAAAATGATAGTACATATAATTTAATTGATATATATTTTAATAGATAAAATATATATCAATTAAATTATTATGAGGTGATAATTAGTGAACAATAAACCAGTTCAAAAACTACGTAGTATAACTCTGACAAGCGGTAGTGTGAAAAATCTAGATGCAGACCTTGAACAACTAAATATTCGCGGCTCTGTATCTTTATATCCAGAAATACGCTTACAAATCATTTCAACCCATGGATATAGTTCTTTTCATTCTTGTGTAGAAGCACATAGTTTACAAAGTTCAGGGTCATGTAAAATGAAAAACATTTGTAAAATTAATGAAATTATAAATGCAGGAAATCTAAAGATGCAAAAAGGACTTGTAACAAAAATTAGTAGTTCAGGAAAACTGACAATTGAACAACAATTACAGGCAGAATGTATAGATGCAGTTGGGATAGTGCGGGCATTAGACATACAAGCAAAGTATTTTAATTTAAAATTGTCTAGTGAAAGTTTCATTGAATACCTTATGGCAGATGAAATATACGTAGATAAGGATGTATTATCGTTTTCTTTTTTAAGGAAAAGACTAAATTGCAAAAGTATAAAAGGAAAAAACGTCCATCTTTCTTATACAGTTGCAGAAAGCGTAGAAGGGGATGTTGTATCAATTGGTACTAAATGTACTATCAAAAAACTTTACTATAAAGAACATTATTCGATTTCTCCAAGTGCGAAAGTACAACAGATAATCAAGAGGGAGAAGGCATGAAACTAAATAAAGCGATGTCTTCCTTTTTTTATACATTAGCCATTTTAGTTTTATCTATCTTATATGCAGGGTTAGTTTTAAGTGCGATTTTTTCTGTACTAGCCGGTATTTTAAGAACATTTGGTTTCGAACAAATAAAAATGGGGATTTGGTACGGCGTGGAACTTCCAATAGCTTTAAGTATTCCTCTATCAGTACTTGTTTCTTTTTTCCTTCTTTTTTGTTCACATTATGTAAAACGTTTTATTACATTTTTCGTCTCGAAGCTTAAATGTTAATATGCTTTAAAAAATCCCACTATCTAATGATGACAGATAGTGGGATTTTAGCATTCAAAAACCCATTTCAATAAATTGAAATGGGTTGAATTTGCTTGTAATTACTCATTCACTTAAAGGGAATGGGAATTAAAGCTTAGTTACGTTAGAAGCTTGAGGTCCACGTGCTCCTTCAACGATTTCAAACTCAACTTGTTGGCCTTCTTCTAAAGTTTTGAAGCCGTCAGTTTGAATTGCTGAGAAGTGTACGAATACGTCGTCGCCATCTTCACGTTCGATAAATCCAAAACCTTTTTCCGCATTAAACCATTTTACTTTTCCTAACATTAATTCACATTCCCTTCGTTTCTTAAATCTTCGATAGAGGACGTTTCCTCTTATATTGACTATACGCTACTATCGCATAGAAGTCAAACAAATTTAGGAAGTTATCACAAAAAACTTTCAATTGTAACGTTTTCCTGTTAATTACGTTCATCATAAAATGTCCCATCAATGGAAAAACCGTCATACGGGTTAGCATATGCATTGGAAGTGTGCTGTTGTTTTTTCATTTGATTCATTTTTACTTTCACGGATGCATATAACGCTTTTGTCATTTTTTCGATTTCTTCATTTAATTGTATAATATGTTGACCAAGTTCTTTTTCTTCCTCCGTCGTTGGCGGTTGAATTGATGTAATTAATTGATCGCGCGCGTTGAAGTAATCTTCTAATTTTTTTAAATCGTTATCGCTATTTTCTTCGGTAATGCCTTGTTTTAAATGTGCGACCATTTCTTCTGAAATGGCCGCATATTTTTTTAGTGCTTCATTCATTACACACGTCCGTCGGCATTGACCGCTTTTTGTTGTTGTGTGATTTTTAATACTGCTTTCCACGTATCGCGAAATTCCACCACATATCCTTCTGCTTCTTCTAACACTTCCACGTCATTTTGTACATTTGCCTCAATAAGGCGACGATGAATGTAATCGTACATTTGCATCATATTTGCAGCGACTGAAATATCTGTATTTAGTGTGACCATTAATTCTTGAATAATGTCTTGTGCTTTTTTCAAATTTTCATTTTTGCCATTCACATCGCCATTTTTCATCGCTTGTTTTCCAGCTGAAATAAACTTTAAACATCCATTATATAACATTAATGTTAACTCTCCTGGGGGAGCTGTGTTTACTGTATTTTGTTTATACGCTTGATACGGATTGTTTACTGACATTGATTAAATGCCTCCTTATTATTAACCACCAAAAGATTGCATAAATTGAGCAGATTGGGCGTTGGCACGTTGAATCGCCTGTTCCATTGCTGTAAATTGACGCCAGTAGCGATCTTCAATATCGATTAATCGTTGTTGCCAGCGGTCCATTTGCTTTTCAATTTCATCCAAATTACGTCCTAACGTAAATTGTTGGTTCGTTTTAAACGAATTACCAGCCCGGTCTTCCACACCATGAATCGTATCCTTAATCGTAGAACGCATCCGGCGAATAATCCCTTGTTCCGCTGTCGTTTCACCATCGGCCATTAACAAGTTATAGACGCCTTCTGGATTTTCTGCAAGTGCTTTTTTCAATTTCGTTTCATCAATTTCTAATTTTCCACGGTCGTTGTAACGATTGGTCGTTTTGATACCGATTTCTACTAATTGGTTCATTTTTGGATCGAGACCGGAAACTTCCCTGTATAAATCCATCCGTAATTGACTTAACCCACTAGATAAAGTGGTGTCGCCACGAAGCACGCCACTTTTTGCTTTTTCATCCCAAAGTTTAATGTCGTTTTCTTTCATATCGCTTCTTTGTTCGTTCGTTAACGGTTGATACTTACGGTATCGTTTTTCCGTTAACTTATCATTAATAGTTCCAATCATTTCATTATACTTGTTTACGAATTCAACGATTGCTTCAAACGATTTATCGACATAATTCGTTGTTGTGACGGTTACTGGACCAGTAGTGAATTCACTTTTTAACGTAAACGTAATACCGTTTAATTCGAAATTGTTCGATGTACGTTCTGTCGCTAAACCGTTGATCATTAATTGTGCATTCGTTCCACCTTGTTCAACGGCACCTTGCATTTGTAACGTATTAGTTAGAAAGTCTCCATCTAGGACAATTTCATCACTGGTTTTATTGAAGTCACCAGTTTCTTTTCGTGTAAAGGCAATTTTTTTAGAATAATCGTCATAAAAAGCATTTACCCCAATATTCGAATCTCTAACCTCACGAAGCACTTGATTTAAACTATACGTACTATCTAAATTGAAAGATGTCGTCGTTTGTAGCCCTTGTGCATTTGTAGTAGAAATAGAAAAGTTCACTTTTTCGGTAATAAAACTTGCTTCTATTTTGCTATCTTTTGCTACTGGGTTACCGAATGTTAAAGCCCCCGTTTCTTTATCCACATATACATCTTTTGCGCCTAATGCAGCTGCTGTATCTTTTACTGTGTACGCTTCCCCATTTACTAAAATCGATTGAACGGAACGAAGTCCACCTTTTCCTAATTGGAAGTTCACTCCATTCTCTGTGACAGCAATCGATTTTTTTTCTATTTGTTGATAATCTACTTGAACGTTTGCTTTATCTGCTAACGAATTTCCGAATATTAGTGCACCTGTTTCACGGTTTACATATACTTCATTGGCACCAAGACCACTTTGCGTATCTTTAACTGTATAGGCTGTTCCATTTACTGTTACAGACACGTTTTGCACATTTTTACCTTTTATTTGTAAAGTATTAACATTTCCATTGATAACCGTAAATTTCTCCGTAGAAACATCCGAAAAGGTAAGACCACCAGTAAATTGACCTTTCATTTCCCGCAAAGATTTATTCGCATCAAAAGTCGTAGAAGCTGTAATACCAGCAGTACTTGATTTTGTTGCAGCTGTTGCTAATTTTGTTACTTCGTTAATCGTATACGAAATACTTCCTGCAGAAGCAGACGCTTGTGCAGATACTTTCGCCTCATCTGTACTAGATGCTTGCTTCGGAGTAATCACACTTTGACGTGACACTTTTTCAAATAAAAGCTTATCAAAATCATCAAGAATCTTGTTCATATTGCGATATTCATCCCGTTGCCACGTCACCCATTCTTTCTTTTGAAATAATTTATCGTATGGTTTACGTTGCACATTCATTAAATCGGTTACGAGCTTATCTGTATCTAACGCTCCAGAAAGCCCTGTAATTCTCATTTGATTAGAGAACATATTAATCACCTATCTTTTTTTAAATTTTTTTATCTACAAACAGCCCTATTAACTTTGTCATTTCCATATACATGTCTAACACTTTTTTAGATGGAATTTCCCGAATCACTTCTTGTGTTTTGGAATCTACCAGTTCTACGTAATACTCTTGTAATTCTTCATGTAGTTTGAAGTGAAGCGATGTCATCGTTGGTTCTAAAAAGTGATTTAAGCTTTCTACAACTTTATCTAACTTTTCTTTTGTCACTTCTTCTTGTGAATAATACTGTTTTGATTCTTTTGGATCGACTTTGTCTACTTTGACAGTTTGTTCGGTTTGAGTGATAGTCGATGTTAAATTTTGAGGTTGAAAAGACGAATCGATTCGCATCAATAATTCCCTCCTTATTTATGATCGTACAACTACTCTTCTATCTAATATATCGGTTACTTTTTTTATTTTTTTATCATTTTGGAAAAACTCGGTGTCGGTAAATTCTTTAAGACAAGTTACCGATATATAAGAAGAAAGACTTATTACGAGGAAAGGAGGATTTCAATGCGTATTCATAATGATTCCTTTATTTTACAAAGTCATCACAAAGTATTAAAAAATGAAAATGACGCGTCGAAAACATTACAACATCTCGGCAGTGGATTGCGAGTACGGACAGCAGCAGATGATGCTTCAGGTCTTGCTATTTCCGAACAAATGCGTGGACAAATCCGCGGTCTATCCCAAGCACAGCGAAATATCCAAGACGGGATGTCGTTAGTAAAAGCAACCGAAGAAGGGCTTGTGAAAATTCAAGGACTTTTGCAACGTGTCAATGAACTAGCTGTCCAATCTGCCAACGACACGATGACGACAGCGGACCGCGAAAATGCCCAAATGGAAGTAGATGAACTACTTGGTACGATTAATGAAACTGCGAAAAATTTAGAATTTAACACAATTACATTGCTTGGACCTGATAACGAACACGAAATCGCAACAGGACCAAACGGCGCAGCGCCAAAACTATTACTTCACGTTGGAGCTAATCCGCGTCAAACGTATGAAATCGAGTTATTTGACGTACGTACGTCGAACTTAGAAGTAGAAAATGCATCGGTTTTAACACAAACAGATGCTAGTGATTTAATTGCAAAAACACACGCATCGGTAAATAAAATTTCCGATCAATTAGCTCGAATCGGTTCGTATTATGAAGCACTCGAACATCATTATTTTAACAATACTTATTACGAAGCAAACTTAACCTTATCGGAATCATTCATTCGTGATGCCGACATGGCAGAAGAAACGTTTACATTACTTACGATTAATATCCGCCAACAAGCGGACCAAGTGTTAATCAAACAAGCAAATCAACAACCGGAAAAAGTGTTATCGTTGTTGACAGCATAAAAAACTTGCAGGGACATTTCTCTGCAAGTTTTTTCATTGGTTACGCGTACACATTTACGAGTAACCCCTTGATTTCTCCGACTAAATCAAGGATTTTTAACCCTTTTTCTTGTTCTTTTAATACAGTATCCGTTAACTCTAATAACTTTTGATCGACTTGTTTCACGATTTTGTATACTTTCGTACGGCCACGACGGTTAAAACCGCGACGTTCTTCTAATTTCAACCCGTTATCGACCGCTTCTTTCATAAAATCTTTCACCAATTGTTTGTATTTCCGTAATTCTTCAACCGTTTGTGTTTCCGCTAACACTTTCCCCTGGTCATCGATATCATGCAATAATTGTTTTAAACGATCGACAAATTGATCACTACGACCTTTTTTCATTACTTCTGCAAAGGAAACACTAGATGTTGCTACTTCTTTCTTTTTTTCGACTTTATTTACACTCGCTCGTTCAATGCGACTAACTTCCATAATGGCACCACCTTTTCATAAAAAAAGGGGAGGCTGCTACGCCTCAACCCCTTTTTTTATTATTTTAATAATTGTAACACACCTTGTGGTAATTGGTTCGCTTGTGCAAGCATTGCTTGAGCAGATTGAACAAGGATATTGTTTTTCGTAAATGTTGTCATTTCAAGCGCCATATCTGCGTCACGAATACGAGATTCTGCAGATGTTAAGTTTTCACGTGTTACTTGCACGTTGTTAATCGTATGTTCCAAACGGTTTTGCGTTGCACCAAGTTTCGCACGGATAGAAGATACTTTTTCAATCGCTTGGTCTAATTGGTGGATAGCGTTATTCGCATCTTTTTGCGTTGTTACTTTTAAACTTTCGATGCCGAGACGAACCGTACTTAATTCCGCGACGTCAATCATTACGTTTTGGTTTGTATTTGGTCCGATTTGGAATGCTAAAGCGTTGTTTACAATGTTAAAGTTTGTATCACCCGCTGTAATGCTTGTTTCATATGTGAATCGTGCACCACCATGTTCAAATACACCGTTAGTAGTAGTTAATGTTTTTTGGAATACATCTGGTTGGTATGCTCCAGCAGCATCTTTTTTATTTAACTGAACTTTTGCTTCTGCTTCTAAACGTACTTTTACTGTGCCAGCAGAAGTAATTTTACTTGTGTCAATGGATAAACCTGCAATTATTTGTTTGTTTCCATCTAATTCAATAGATTTTGGTTCCTCAACAGGAATACCATCTGGACCAATCACTTCAATACGAGCGCTTTTTGTACCACCGTCATTCACAAAATTTCGTACATTGACAGTATAAAGTCCAAAAGCCATTGCATTCGCATCTGTTTTCACACTTGTTGCACCACTTACTGAAAATACAATATCCCCTTGTTGAAGACCTGCTGCTGGTTGTACCATCGTATCTTTAAAAACTACGCCTGAAATGTTAACTTGATAATCTCCTGATTTTAAATTTGGATCCACGATTTCAATATTATCTAATGCTTTAGAAGTATTTGTTGTTTGTACGTATGTTAAAATCGCACTTGTTCCATCTAATAATTTACGAGTATTGAATTCTGTTTTTTCTGCTACACTATCAATTTCTTTAATTAATTGATCAATTTCTTTTTGGATTTCTGCACGGTCTGAATCTGTGTTTGTGTCGTTGGCACCTTGGACTGCAAGTTCACGCATACGTTGTAACATCGCATGTACTTCTGTCATCGCACCCTCTGCTGTTTGCATTAATGATACACCATCTAATGCGTTTCGTTCTGCTACTTGTAATCCGCGGATTTGTGAACGCATTTTTTCTGAAATCGCAAGACCTGCTGCATCGTCTGATGCACGGTTAATGCGAAGACCAGAAGATAATTTTTCTAAGTTTTTTCCTACTTGAAATTGGTTATTTGATAAGTTACGGTAAGCATTTAGTGCTTGAATATTATGATTAATACGCATAAGTTTCAGTCCCCTTTATTTTTAATCTTCGTATGCTGACAAATTGTCATATGTAGACATATTGTGTGTTCTTGTATTTGCTTTTGTTTCTTTGTTTATCATCGCTTGATGCCACGCCTCACTAATCATCGAAATTAATTTATGAGCTTCTTTTACTTTTTCTGCATCTTTTTTTACATTTGCGTCAAATAAAAGATTATCGACATACATATACACCGATTCTAATTGGTCGGCGATAATACCAGCATCGTAATTAAGACCAGCACCTAATCGTTTTAAAATGTCGTTGCATTTTTTTAACGATTCATTTACTTCGACGTAGTCTTTTGTTTCGATTTTTCGGATGGCATTTTCTAAATGATCAAGCATTGCTTCGTATAATAAAGCGGTTATTTCTTGTGGCGTTTTTTGATACAACGCTTCTTCTGTTATTAATTCTGCCAAGCGAAACACCTCCGCTATTTTGTTCTACTTAATGTATCGGTTATTTCCGTTAAAGGTTTAATATTTTCGTTCAATTTCTTCTAAAAGAAGAAAAATTTCTGCCATTACATTATATAGTTGAGGTGGGATATTTTCCCCCAAGTCCATGTCAAGCAAGTTTTGTACGAGGGAAGAGTTTTCTTGAATAGGGATGTCATTTTTTTGAGCCATTGCGATTAGTTGACGAGCGATTTCCCCTGTTCCTTGTGCTACGACTGTTGGTGCTGCGTCGGTTCCTTCGTCATAACGAACAACTGCAGCGGACGGACCGTTCGTTGCCCGCCGCCTGCTTTGATTATACGATTTTGAAATCATCATATTGTGAAATCAAATCCTTTCTCCGTAAAGATTGGCATGGATGGTGGTGTGTTGGTTGTTTCTTGTTCCGTTGTTGGTGCTTTTTCTGTTGCAAGTTTCCTGAATTGAATAGAGCTCATGTTATAGCCAACTTCTTCTAATCGCTTCGTTGCTTTTTCTACGAGTGGCGACACCTTTTCCTCAAAATCAGGTAAATTATTTTTTAACGTAACCGATAATTGACGGTCTACTACATTCACAAGAACTCCCGTTTCTCCTAATTTGTTCGTATCTAGTAAAAAGTATAAACTGCAATTTTCCCAGTCTACTTTTTCTCCTTGGTTTTTCGAGTTTACATAAACTTGTAAGTTTTGTACGTTTTTGTTTAATAGTAGTGGCAAGCTGAAAAACAAATGTTGTGGCGTCGTGCCGTGATCAGATTTACTTAACAATTGTTGACCGGTTACATTATTTAATGCTTGTTCGGCTGCTTGTCGTACTTGTGTGTTTTCTTGTTGTTCTGCTAGTTGGAGCAACGCTTGTTTCATATTTTTAGATAAGTTCATGTCTTTCTCGGAAACGAGCATTTGCCCCACTTCACTATCATAATTTAACCCCATTGTCCGAACTTGTTCATACACACCACGAGCAGAATGTTCGAATGTAGCTTGCGTTCGCAACGTTTCTGTAAATGAACGAATTAATTGCTCTTGCGGTTTGTACATTTTAATAGCCTCTTCTTCTTGCATGACAAAATGCTGGATTCGCACGTCTTGCGGTTTAAATTGTAGACGTTCGAGCATACTTTTCACGTCACGAACAATCGTTTGAACCCCTTTTAAATCGCCTTTATCAAGTAATTTTTTCGCTTCCGCTAGTTGACTGCTTGCTTGAATGAGTTGCTTTTCTGTTTTCATATCCGTAAGCATCATCATATCGCTTTTTAAAATGGTCTGGTCGAGCGTTTTAATCGTTGATTCTAGCATTTGGCGAATTTGTGGGGCAGCATTTTTTTGAAATTGTTTCGTTAAAAAGTTGATGCTATCTAAATTTTTCATTAAATCGCGTTTCGTTTGTTTAAAGTCGATTGCTGCTTGTGCTAGTTTTTCCGTTACCCGCGTGACGACTAAATCTTTGGACGTAAAATGTTGGACCGATTGCATCCATTGTTGTTCTTCTTGTTGTTGCAGTAGTTGTTCAGCGGCATTTGATTCTACTGGTTTTTCCGCTTTCGTCATCATTTCTTGCACTGCTTCTTGGATTGCGTTACGTGCTTTCATTTCACGCCCTTTTTCTTTAAAACTAGTTGCTTCTTCTAGTTTTTCTTGCACCTTTTTGCTTAATTCAGGCATGTCTTTTTCGATATTTTGCACTTCTTTTAACACCGACTGAATCATTTTTTCAACGCTTGGTTCTTTTTGTAATTGTTTTTGTAATGTTTCTACTTGATCGGTCGTTAATCGTGGTGATGGATTTACTAGTTGTTTTGATTCCATTACCCGCGCTTGTTGCAAACCGTCTTGCAGTAGTTGTTTGCTTTCTGCTTGTTCTCCTTCTTCAAGCAGTTGTTTTACTTGTTGGACTGTTTCTTGTACTTTTGCTTTTACTTCTGGCGGCAATTCCGTACTCTCTGATACAGCATCGCTTATTTTTTGAATAGCGCGATCGACTGGTGTTGTTTTTGCCACTTGCTCTAGTTGTTGTACACCTTGCTGTGACTTTGGTGTATTTGCAACAGATTGGAGTACTTGTTGCAATTGCTCCTTTGCTTCCGGTATGCGTCCAACTTTGGCAAACGTTTCTGCTATCTGGACTGCTTGTTGTACTTTATCTGCTACTTCTTTCGATAATGTTGGATTCGTGGCTACTTGCTTCACTGTTTCGATTGCCTTTTGAACATTTGGCTCCCGATTTACTTGTTCTATTGTTGACGGAATGTCTACTTGCTTTGATGTTGGTGCGATTGTTTGTAATTGTTGTTGCAAATGAACCTTGGCTTCTGCATCGCGACCAGCTTTTACGAGCGCGTCGCTTTCTTTTAATGCTTGCGTTACTTTATACGCTATTTCTTTTGGGAGTTCTGGACGTTGCGCTAACTCTTGGCGTACTCGTTCCACCGCTTTTTGACCAGTTGATTCATTTGCTGCTATTTGCTTCAGCGTTTCTATTGTTTGGGCTGGGCTATTTTTTGTTGCTACTGTTTGCAATTGATTTTGCAATTGTGCTTTTGCTTCCGTTCCCCGGCCTAACTTCACAAATGTTTCCGCTGTTTGCACCGCTTGTTGCAATTTATCCGCTACTTCTTTCGGTAACGTTGGATTCGTGGCTACTTGTTTCACTGTTTCGATTGCTTTTTGAACATTTGGTTCGCGTGTTACTTGTTCTAATGTTGCCTGCATATCTACTTGTTTTGTTGGCATTGTTAATGCTTGAAGCTGTTTTTGTAAATGCGCTTTCGCTTCCGTATCTCGACCGATTTTTATGAGCACATCGCTTTCTTTTAACGCTTGCGTTATTTTATTCGCTATTTCTTTTGGGAGTTCTGGACGTTGCGCTAACTCTTGGCGTACTCGTTCTGCCGCTTTTTGACCAGTTGATTCATTGGCCGCTACTTGCTTCATCGTTTCTACTGCTTGAGCTGGTGATTCATTTTTTGCTAATTGGTTTGAAATATTTGTTAATTGATTTTCTAATCGCGTTTTGGCAGCTATCCCGCGTCCCATTCTCGTTAGTACATCTACCTCTTGGATTACTTTTTGCAATCGGTCTGCTATTTCTTTTGGTACGGTCGAATTGGACGCTACTTGTTTGGCTATTTCCATCGCTTTTTGAACGCTCGGTTCGCGACTAATTTGGTTTTTCGCTTGATCGATGATTATTTTAATATCTGCTTGTTTTAGTTGCTCGATAGACGCTTGCAATTGATTTTTCAAATGCGCCTTTGCTTCCGCTCCTTGACCTAACTTCACAAATGTTTCCGCTGTTTGGATCGCTTTTTGCAATTTATCTGTCACTTCTCGTGGCAATGTTTCGTTCGTTGCTACTTGTTTCACTGTTTTGATTGCTTTTTGAATAGTTGATTCGCGAGTGAACTGATCCAATATTTTGGCAAGATCTACTGATTTTGCTGACGTTACCATATCGAGTTGTTTTTGCAAATGGACTTTCGCTTCGTTATCATGGCCGATTTTTACAAGGGCTTCACTTTCTTTTAAAGCTTGATTTACTTTGGATTGAATCTCTTTTGGTAATTCTAATCGAGTGGACACTTCTTTTTGAACATGTTCAACCGCCTTTTGACCTGTCTCTGCTTTTTCCACTATTTGCTTTAATAGATGGACCGCTTTTTCAACTGATTGATGTGATGATATGAGTTGATTCAACTGATTCACAATGCGAGATTTCGCTTCTTGACCTCGGTTTACTTTTGCTAGTACTTCCGCTTCTTGTACTACTTTTTGTAATGGATTGGATATTTCTTTCGATAGTGTCGATTGGTTCGCTACTCGTTTCACCGTTTCAATCGCTTTTTGACTATTCGGCTCACGAATTACTTCTTGCTTCATTTGCCCAAGTACTTCTTGGGTCATTTTTTCTAACCCTTGTGTGATGAGCTGATGACTTTTTGCTACATGTCCGTCTTTATAAAGTTTAGCTGCTTGTTGTAACAGTTGTTCTGTTTTTTCCATTGATTTGACCGAAAAAGACGATTCTCTCATTTGTGTTGTCATTCGTTCGATTGCTTTCAAAAAATTCGGTTCTTTTGCAAATGTTTCTTTCATTTGTCCAATTTTCTCAAGTGAGTGTGTAGGTGGTTGTTGCACTGATTTTTCAAAATCACGAACTGCTTTTGTAAGCATTTCTTTCGCTTCAACAGTGCGACCGACTTGAATTTGTTTTTCTACTTTTTCAATAGATTCCTTCAATGATACAGTACCTTTTAATGATTCTATTTGTCCTATTATTTCTTTTAAATCTTTCACGTTTTCCCTCACATGAGGTTGGCTGCTCATTTCTTTGATTTGTCTTACAGTATCCATTGCTTTTATTTGTTTTAAAAGATAATCACGACTATTTTCCGGTAACGTTTCGGCTGTTTGAATCGCTCTTGCTAAAAATGCTCGTTCTTGTTTTGTCCATGATTCTGATTGAATAGCTTCTCGAATCATGTCCATCGCTTGTTCTTTCGTCGTTGTTTGCGCTACCTTTTGATGTAGCGCTTCTGTTTTTGTTCCTTGTGATTGATGGCTCATTTGTTCCCTAACACCATTTTTTATTTCGTGTTGATTTAACGTTAATGTCTTTTCAAGAGCTGCTACTACTATTTTCCGCGCCTTTGTTGGATTTTTCTCCGCTTCTTCAACTGCTACTTTTACTTGTCGTTGCACTTCTTCCGGCAAAGACTGTAACGCTTCTTTGACAATCGCTATTACTCTTTGCGGTTCTTTTTCTATTTTTTGTTTAAGAGTAGCGATTGGATTTTCCTTTGTCGTTTCTAATGGTACATTCAATGCTTTTGCTACATTTTGCAACGTTTTTTGTAATGGCTCACCAAAAAGTGCTTCATGGACCGCTTTTAAATGAGCACTTGTCGGTACTAATTGTTTAGTTGCTAATGCTTGAGCTGTTTGCAGTTTTTCTGCATCAGTTCCTTTTGCCTGTTTAAAAAATTGCTGTAAATCAGCCACCGTCTCTTTCGTTAACGGCACCCCTTGTTTGAAAAATGAATCGAGCGCTTGATTCACGTCTTTGTTCACATGCTTCACTTGAAAAGTAGTTTCAGCAATATTTTTTTGCGCGACAGGAACATTTGGTAAAGGCTTCATCACAGGCTTTCCATTCCGCTCACCAATCACTTCCACTGTCGCCTCTTCACCAGCCTTCAGAGCACCAGTCACTGCAATTTGAATCTCCTTACCACGCAACTGAACCGTTGCTTCACCCAACCGTGTCTCTTTCACCTTGACTTGATAAACCTCTCCCTTTTTCAACTCCACCGGGCGCTCCTTACCACGTCCCTGTGCCACAACAATCTGATCATTTTGAATCTGCATTATCGTACACCCCGTTCTCATATCGCTACCCATAATATCGGACAAAAAAGAAAGGAGTTTAACATTAAAAAGCGGACGAGGACTCTCTCAAGGACGACAAAAATAGATGGAGTAACGAATGAAACAATCTTTACTCATAGAACAATCCAACCGCTGACTCTATTCCTAACAATTCCCCAACAAAAAAAACAAAATTTTTCTACCTTTTTAAGAAATCAAGCTACCAAACTAAGACTAAATACTCATTTTCGTAAAAGTTGTGATATAATGATTAATACCGATATAGGTATTAATCATTATAGAACTGTACCTACACACTTTACTTGTAAAAGATGAGACTAGGAGATGGAGTAATGACCTTACGGAAAAAATTATTATTTAGCTTTTTATTAGTAAATGCTTGTTTACTAATCATTTCAGGAATAAGTATTGGTTCGCTTGTTAAAACAAATCGAGCGTATACGAATATTTTAGAAAATCAAGTAGATGTACTCATTCACATTAATACATTGGTAGAAATTGTATATGGGGAACAAAAAGCAGAACGCGGTTATTTTCTTTACGGGGATCAAAAATATAAAGATAATTTTATGAAACGAATAAAGGGATATGAAGAAACATCAAATTACATCTTAAAAATGTCTGACAATAAAGAAGTAAAAAATTTAGTAGAAGAATTAAATGAAATCCATCATACGTATCAATCTGATATCTCAGATTTAATCAGGGCTCAAGATACAAAAAGCATGGAACGAGAACAGTTATTAATGAATACAAAAGAAGCAAGTTCTATAGCGAATGAATTTTCAGAGAAAACCGATAAACTTTTACAATTACAAATGAAAATTGTAAAAGACGAGCGTGAAAAAGTGAAAAAGAGCTCCGGACAAACATTGCTCTTTATCATTATGATTAGCATGGTTGCCACAATCATCGGTATCGTCGTTGCCTTTATTACAAGTCGCAGTATTCGCCTACCTGTTAACGAATTACGTAAAAAGGCAGATCAAGCAGCAAGCGGCGATTTAACGGGAGATGATTTAAGATCCCATTCAAAAGATGAAATCGGTGCTTTAGTACAATCATTTAATCAAATGAAACAACATTTAAAAGTGGTATTAACGAATATTCAATCAATGGCTAAAAATCTTGAAGTCTCTTCAAACCAACTCGCTTTAAGTGGAGATGAAACGACGAAGGCAACAAATGAGATGACAGGAAAAGTACAAAAGATTGCTGAACACGCTACTCAATCTTCTCAAACAACGCAAGAAGCAGCAGTGGCAATGGAAGAAATGGCAGTTTCCGTTCAACATATTGCAGAAAACACATCGGAAATTGCTGACCTTTCAGCAGATACAGCTTTTGAATCAACTAACGGAAAAGAAGCGGTGAAATCAGCGATTAACCAAATAAAATCTATTCAAGATACGGTAGGTAAACTAGCGCAAGTGATTACCCAATTAAATGAGCGCTCATCACAAATTAGTGAAATTACAGAAGTAATTTCAGCGATTTCTGCTCAAACGAATCTTTTATCATTAAATGCAGCCATTGAAGCCGCTCGTGCTGGGGAACACGGAAAAGGTTTTGCAGTTGTGGCGGATGAAATTCGTAAACTAGCGGATCAATCGAGTCGTTCAACAGAAGAAATCGCCCAACTTATTTTAGAAATACAAAATGATACCACTCATGCGGTAAAAGCAATGGAGCAAGGAACAGAAGAAGTTGCAAAAGGGGTACGTGTTGTTGAAGGTGCAGGACAATCGTTTACAAATATTAATGAATTGATCCAAAAAGTAGCGGGGCAAATTGAAGTTGTCTCCTCCTCTTCAGAAGAATTATCAGCAAGTGTGGAAGAAGTGACCGCTTCTATCCAAAATGTTGCGGAACAATCAAATGAAACCAACCTTTCTACTCAAAATATCGCTGCTGGAAGTGAAGTATTACTAGCAACGATGGAAGAAGTCGAAATGCGTATTAAAGAAGTCCATAACATTGTTCATGAAATGAACAATGTGGCGACACAATTTAAATTATAAAGAAATCTTTCATCAGTGGGGCTTTGACTTCTCGTTAATGAGAGCTAAAAACAATGCTAAATAGGTAAAGAAGGCCTAGAAAAATAAGTATTTTTCTAGGCCTTTATCTATGTTAAAAATGGCTTATTTAATAAATGCATCGTATCCTTTTATTTTTAATTCTTTCACTAAATTTTCAGCGTTCGTTTTTTGTTTAAAAGCACCAATTTGAACGGTGTATATTTTTGAGCTTATCTTTTCTTGAGATATGTGTGATGGTAGGTAGTGACGTGCAAGAACTTGTACGACAGCTTCTGCTAATGTTAAACGGTAATCTTTGTTTTTTAAGCGGGCGAAATCTCGAACGTTGTCTAAAAAGCCGTATTCTACAATGACGGTTTCGACTTTTCCTGTGTCGCGGTGCATGAAGTAATAGTCATATCCATTTTGTCCTTTTTTCGAAAAGGCACGACGCAACGGTTGACCAGCCTTGTGAATAGCTTCTGCACATTCTTTTGCCAGTGTATCGCGACTAAAAATCGAATGGATTGTTTCTACTCCTTCTCCGCCCCCAGCATTAAAATGATTGCTAATGCAATAAAGGGCACCACTTTTTTTTACAAATGCTGCTCGTTCTTTCGGTGATAATGTATCGTCTTGATGACGTGTTAACCGGACTGGCACTCCTAATTCTTTTAATCGGTTAAATTGATAGAGTGATATTTCTAACACCCAGTCTTTCTCCTGAATCCCATTCGCAACGGCACCCGCATCTACTCCTCCATGGCCTGGATCAATAACAATCATAAGGGCCATCCTTTATTTGGTTGAAAGGCAGACTGCGAAAATTGGGCAATACATTGTGCTGTTCTTCGTAGTTGTGAATCCATAATATGATACGATACTGGAACAATCGTGGATGTACTATTTAAAAAAAGAACTTTTGTACTCGGCAATTTCTCCACCATTAAGGGTTCAATGTGGATAATTTTACGATAATTAAACCATGTGCAATTCATTGATTTTGTTGCGCTTGTTGGAAACATATAAATACCAGCAATCGGACAAATCGGAATTGGCACTTTATGTTTTGCTCCAATGCGATGGATGACTGATTTTCTTCGTCCCTCTAACGACGAACCACCGTCTAAACAAGCTTGTTCTAAAATAGATTCAATCGATTCTTGGACATAAAATGTTCCGTCTGTTTCCATGACTAATGTCTGTGCTCTCTCATGCTTTGCTGGAATTAATGCCATCGTTTTCTCATTCAATTGATACTCCATTAATATTTCAGTCATCATGAAACCTCCCTATTTTTGATCGTACATTCTGCAATTTTTTCTGGTAACTCTATGACAGAACCATTCAGAGCTTCCAGTTTTGTTTCTATACGATATAACAAATAAAGTGTCACAACTGCTGGAAATCCAACTTCTTGAATAAACGATAACCAAACTTCCATATCAGACTCCTTTCTTGTTATTCATGAGAAAATGAGGGGAACACACACTTCCCCCCCACTCCCTAGTCATTATGGTGTAACAGTAATTTCAACTACAGACCGGTCGATGATTTGGGCACCTTTTTTTGCTTTTAAAAAGCCTGTCGTTGTCGTAATGAACTTTTCTGCGATGATTGTGTCCATTACTTGGTTCACCAGTGCTTCATTGACTGGCTCTACTGGTGCATCAATCGACAATGTAAACGTTTTGTCTTGGTCTGTCATAAATTGAAGTGCTAATGTTTTCTTTTGCATCGGCTATCCCTCCTTATTCTTGGATTAAGTTTGTCTCCACACGCTCAATGCGCTCTAATGGAAACTTTTGCAACGACGCGATTAAGCGTCCAATTCGATTACATTGTTCTGCTGTAGCGTCTAAATGAAGTCCTGTAATCACCTTCGAAGCGAGCATCATTTCACCTTTTGCATTCACTCCCTTTTGCAGAACTAGACGTAACTGAGTATTCATTTTGCTTTCAACTGCCATTGCGTTTCACCCCCTTCACCCTTTATGTAGAAAAAATAATAAAAAAGGGGGCATCTCGAAAACAACTTTCTGTTTTCTACTAATATTGTAAATCCCAACCAAAAGTATGACAATAGATACTATTCAAAATTTACGAAATATTTACATTATTTTATATATTAAAACAAAATATGTATGAAATTTGTGAAAAAATGCCCTTTTTTCGAAATTTGAAGGAATAAAACGTTCCAATATTCATTTTTGGCCATATGACAAACTACACAAGCCTTCGTATAGTAAAAGTACCGCGGAATTCTAGTAGCGTACGTACGCTTGCAAGGAGAAATCATGTCATTTGATCAGTTACTTTTTCAATATGAGCCGTTAATTTATCGCGTGATGAACACATTACACGTCTACCGCAATAAAGAAGAGTACTACCAGGTAGGATTGATTGCATTATGGGAAGCGGAACGTTCTTTTTCAGAAGAAAAAGGTGCTTTTTTGCCGTATGCATACACGGTAATTCGAGGTCGCATGCTGGATTATTTAAAGAAACAAAAGAAATATGAATCCGAAACACCGACAACGTTTGAAGAACAACTAGAAGGATCTTATGAAATGAACACATTTGATACGTTACAGGAATATGTCGATTTATTAACACCCAAACAGCAAAAGTGGCTCGTTTATACATTTGAACGAGATTATTCTTTAAAACAAATTGCAGAACTAGAACAAACAACGGTAGAAGCAGTGAAATCGTGGCGGAAACAAGCACTCAAAAAGATTCGGAGTTATTGTATAATGGAAAGAGACGCAGTTAGGAGTTGAACGATGGATTTTCAAATTCAAACGTATCCGACCTTTTCCTGGTCGTTATCACGACACAAAACATTAATGAACTGTCCGCGGCAATATGCCTTTCATTACTATGTATCCCATAACGGTTGGTTAAATAATGCTACTCCGTTAGCAAAGCATGCCTATCGGTTAAAAAAGTTAACGACGTTGCCCCTTTTATTTGGGAGCGCCACACATGGATTTATTGAACGATCGTTAAAAGATTATATGGACGGTAGGCCGATTCCAAGCGCCGAACGATTTAATCAAATGATTCGAAAAAATTTAAATAATGCGTTTAAAATATCGACACAAATGCCACAGTTATGGCAAGAACGGCCAAGTAAATATCCAATGCTCCATGAAATTTACTATGACGGTGCCATTTCACCAGATGCAATTGCAGAAATGAATGAACGGATTGATGGATGTACAACTCACTTTTATAAAAGTAAGTCGTATGAGACCTTAACCGATTCATCTACACACATTGTCCAAGTGGAACGTTTTGACCGGATGTTCATCGAAGAATTGCCAATCTACGTAAGCCTAGATGTCTTATATAAGGATCATAATGGTACATGGTATATCGTGGACTGGAAAACCGGATATGAATACGAAGACGACCCGTTACAGTTAGCATTATACGCCCTATTTGTCATGGATAAGTATACGCTTGCTTCTTTAGATAATTTGGTGATACGTAATGAATATTTGTTTTTAGGGAAAACGAAAGAATATACGTTATCGAATGATTTGTTGCATCGCATCGACTACACAATGAAAGCAAGCATCGAAGAAATGAAAAAATATTTAGTGGATGTCGAACAAAATCAGCCTGTCGATTTAACCGACTTCCCTGCTTATCCAGAACCGAAAAAATGTCAACGTTGTCCGTTTCAAGAATTATGTCAACATCGAGCAAATTAAAAAAATTGTCGAACTTTTTGATCGTTTGCTTGATTTATCAGAATTTTAATAGATAATAAACAAAGAGAGATTGAAATACGCGTATTATAAGGAGTTTTTCATGTCTAAAATTAAAATTGTTACAGACTCAACGGTAGATTTAGATAAACAGCTTTTAGAAGAATTAGAAATTGAAATGATTCCATTATCGATTACGTTTAATGGAAAATCTTATTTAGACCACGTCGATTATACGTCTGCAGAATTTGTTCACATGTTAAAAAATGCGGAGGAATTTCCGAAAAGCTCGCAACCAGCCATCGGTACATTTGTAGAACTATACGAACGACTTGGCAAAGAAGGATACGAAGTGCTGTCGATTCATATGACAGGCGAAATGAGTGGAACTGTTCGTGCAGCAGAAACAGCTGCCAATATGGTTGATACGAAAGTAACGGTCGTCGATTCCCGCTATATTTCTACTGCATTAAATTTCCAAGTCATTGAAGCAGCAAAAATGGCAAAAGAAGGCGCAAAGGTCGAAGAAATTTTACCACGACTTGCATACATCCGGGATCACTCTTTCTTGTATATTATGGTCGACACGTTAGAATATTTAATGAAAGGTGGTCGTATCGGAAAAGCAAAAGCATTTATCGGGTCATTGTTAAAAATTAAACCGATTGCCACACTGAAAGAAGGCGCGTTAGAACCTGTCAGCAAAGCACGAAGCCATATGCAAGTAATCAAACAATTTTTACAATTTATCGAAGAAGATGGATCGAATAAAGTGATTAAAGGAATTGGCATTGCCCAATTAGAAGCAAAAGAACTAGCAAATAAATTAAAAGATTCGTTAATCGAATTACGCGACGACATTACTAACGTTCCTATTTATGAAACAGGTGGTGTCATTGGCACACACACTGGTCCAGGTGCCATTGCATTAATGTACTGGGTAGATGACAAATAAGTCGATAAAATAGCAAAAATCCTACAGAACAAAAAATTCTGTAGGATTTTTGTATGCATTATAATGTAAAACGATCTGTTTCTTGGTTCATTTCTCGAACGATACCATTTAATTCTTCTAATCGTTTTTCGACTTCTTCCATCGTAGCTAATAATTCTTCACTACCTGCAGCAACAGATTGTGTGGCATTGCTTACATCACCAGCTTGTGCAGCAACATCTTGAACAGAAGCTGTTACTTCTTCTACACTTGCAGAAAGTTCTTCTGATGCAGCAGAAACTTCTTCGATTTGAGAAGCTACTTTTTGGATTAAACCATTGATTTGACTAAAGGAGCCTCCCGCATGTTCTACAACTGTTACCCCTTTTTCTACTTCATTTGTACCTTGTTCCATCGCTTGAACAGCATTGGATGTTTCAAGTTGAATTTCCGAAATTAATTTTGCAATTTCTTCTGTCGAACGACTAGACTGTTCTGCTAGTTTACGAATTTCTTCCGCTACTACCGCAAATCCTTTTCCTTGTTCACCAGCACGCGCTGCTTCAATCGCAGCATTTAACGACAATAGATTTGTTTGAGCAGAAATAGCTGAAATCACTTCCGTAATTTCTCCAATTTGAGAAGAACGTTCATTTAAATGACTAATGACTTGCGCTAACTGACCAACTGTCAGTTGAATGGATTGCATTTGTTGGATTGCTGAATCAACTGCTGCTCGTCCGTCTACTGATTCACGCGCTGTATCGGCAGAAATATCTGAGATTTCGGATGTATTTTCCGCAATACGTTGAACTGCCACAGCCATTTCTTCCATTGCCGAAGCCGCTTCTTTCGTTGTATATGACGATTGCTCTGCATGTTCTGCAATGTCTTGAATTTGCGTCGCCATATCGTTTGATGCTTTCACTGTTTCTTCCCCGCTTGTTGCTAACTGACCTGTTGCATTACCAACACGATGAGCCATCATTTGAATATTAGTTAAAACGGTTCTTAAATTATGTTTCATACTATTAAACGATTTTACTAAAGCTGCAATTTCATCTTTTGTAGTTGCTTGTAAATCTTCGCTTGTTAAATTGCCATCTGCCGTTTGATCTGCATTTTCGCGTAATCGATTAATTGGAACTGTGATGCTACGACTAGTTGTAAAGGCGATTACAATCGCGACAATCGCTGCTAAAACAGTTACCACAATAATCGCTACTAATGTTGTTTGACTAGATTTTGTTACATTATCGCGGTCTTGTTTTACAAGATCTGTTTGTAATTGTACTGCTTTATCTGCTTTTGCTGCAAATTCTATCCCTATTTCCCCTGCTTGTTTTACTTCTTCTAACGCTTGCTCACGAGTCATCGTACCATTATTCATCGCGTTTACAGCATCTTCTATTTCTTTATTATATTGATTGTGTAAATCGATAATTTCATACATAATTTGTTTTATATCTTCATTTGTTGCATTTTTTAAAATCTCATCTGATGTTTTCTCAAATTCTTTTGTCAGTTTATAAAAATCATCCATGTACATTTGGTCATTATATAAAAAATAACCTCGATTTGTTTTTTGTTCATCATACACAATCTCAATTAGTTGGTGCATTTCAAATAGAATATCTACTCGTTTTTCTAAAATGTTTTCATACGCTTTATTTGTTTTCATGAGCGATCCAATACCAAGACTAGCTACGATCAGTAAACAAATATTAACGATAGAAAAACTAATCAATAGTTTTTTTCGCAATGTCATATACTTCGTCCCCTTCTGTTTATAATTACAAGTCTACTTTTTTTACTTGATTGAAACTTGTATTTTTTTGTAATTATATAGTTATTTTTTCATGCCTCTTATTTTAATATAATACCCCCTTTTACCTATTTTTAAAATGGTTATAGGGGAATTTTTTTATAGAAAATACATTTAGAAAAAAGGAAGCGTTCGGTTTGCTAGCCTTATATATAGTCATGGAAAGGCTACGTCAAAATGCATTTCATATTCATTTTGTGAACTACTAACAGTATAAATGGAAGGGAAAAAATGATTAGTATAATGAAGTATGCTAGAAGTGGGGATTTTAGTTCTTCCTTCACTAATAGTTAAAATTTGATTTGATTGTTTTAATTAACTCTATTACTTCCATATCCTTTATATTAAACCGTTTTTGAATATTGCTTATTAATTCTTTTAATTCCTCATTCTTTTTTAATTGAAGAAGCGTAATTAAAAAATTATATAAATTATCCTCGTAATATGGAATAGCTTTATAAGACGTTTGAAAATGCTCATATGCCTCTTGAATTTTATTTTCATTATACGCATAACTTCCTAATACATTCTCATAAAATGCTTTCAAAAAACTACTCAACTCAGTTGCCACTAAACGATTTCCCTCTTGATTTAAGTGATGATCATCTGGTAATAAGTACTGATGAGGATTATCTGGTTGAATATGTTTTTCCATATCTAAATAAAAAATCTGACAGTTATCACTGACTCCTCGGTAAATTTTATTATATTCGATAATCTCTTTTAAGATTCCTGGATATTGCTTCTCCATTTTCTTAGATGTTGGACAAATTCCAACAATAATCATTTTTACTTTCGGCCTAAGATTCATTAATTCTATTATTTTGTTTACATACCCTTTGAACTCTAAAATCGGGACCATTTGTCTGCCATTTAATTGTTCACGAAACCAACAATCTACAATTCCAGCTTGTAGTACCATCACATCGGGCTCATAAAAAAATAAATGATCAGCAAACTGATTGTATATATCTTTAATCGTATAAAATCTTTGAGAACGATTAATCACTTCAATATTAGAATCTTTCCATTCCTTTGCAATTATTGAGCTATACGTATGTTCATAATGAACTGCTAACTCAGTTTCATCTGGAGTATAATTATTAATTCTATGTGGTCTTGGTAAACCTAGTGAATCCCCGACAACAACAATTCTCATTTGCCCTCAATTCCATTTCTTATATTTTTCTTTTTACCATTTTACGATACATAGTACGCACTACATGATCATGGACCTCAATCGGCAATAAATCCGATGTTTCAGGATTATTTAAAAAAGCAACTGTCTGATTGTATAAACCGGGTTTAAATAATTGGTCTTTTTCATCATTGAGATTAACTTTATTAATTGATACCGATCCAATCGCTTGAATATGCAATTGTTCTAACGGTCGAAAAATATAACGATGTTTTTTTGTTAATATTTCTACTCCCCATCTTCCTGGCGCTTCCCAATTTGCCTGATAGGAAAAAAGGGCACCTTTTTCCGTCATCCCCGCTCCTGCAAAAATGGAACCATTTGGATGCCAAGGAAGTGAACCACTTACGTAACTTTGTATTTCTTTTGGAAACCCCCCCAAAAAGAAGGCTAAATCAACCACATGCGATGAATTTCCTAGAAACCATTGATGAAAAACTTCTTCTGGCTTATTTAAATCTTTAATTTGATGACTCCATTCTGTAAACTCAAAATGAAATGACGTTACTCCACCATCCTTTTGAATCATTTGTTTGGCTGTTTGTACGGATGAGTAGAACCGACGATTATAGGCAACATACACTTTTGCATTATATAATTGAGCTGCTTTTTCCAACCGATGAATTTGTTCACTATTTAATGCTGCAGGTTTTTCTATTAATATTTTTTTAAATTCTAGTTCTAGTAATTGTAATGCAACATCAAATAATTGATCTATATTAACTGCTATAATAGCAGTTTTACAACCAACTAAAATTTTTTTATTTTTAGAAATACCTCCTTCATAAACAAAAAAACCAGTTTTTTCGGTAAAAAACGAAGCTGATGTTTGACTTCTACCTACGACCACGACATTTTGAGATAAACTTTTTAACACCTTTACGTATTCCATAGCCATATTTCCAGCACCTATTATAACAATTGGTGACTTTGTTAAGTTATTGGACATATAGTCACTCTCTTTCCTTCAATATAAGAAAGTTTTCTTAAAAACTCCCTCAATAATAATTGATGTAATTCCATGGATTTTAAATAAGGAGTTAAATTACATTGTTTTTGTTCAAATAATTTTTTTATAATTACATGACTTACTTCACTAATTAATATATTTGGATAATCGATATATTCTTCTTTCCATTGATTTTGTTTCTGAAACAAAAGAATGTTTTTTTCTTTTTTGTTTATAATACATTTTAGATTATCACTTTCAATAGTGATTGTAATTGGAATATTAGGTTCTTTAAATGATTCGATAGTAATGTCCGCTTTCATTTTTTTATCTGAAACACCTTTTAATTTTCCTGTAAACTCAATGTATCCTTCTCTTTTACTTGGCAAAATAATATTATCCAATTCTGAAAAGTAAATATTAATATCATTATCGTTAATGAGATATGAAAATATATCTAAATAATGAACGCCATTTGAACCTAAACCAACGTTGCTCCCACTAACTCTAAAATTAATAAATTGTGAAGTTTTAAGTTTAGATTTTAAAAAATGGTAGAAGGGATATTCTCTTCTTGTACAATTTACATAAGTATAATTCAAAATCCCCTTTTCCTGTAATATAGTTTTCACTTCTTGAAAATCATCTATACTCGGAAATAAAAATTTCTCCAAAATTAAAAATTGTATCGAATTTGCATGATAGAGCAGTTGTTTAATAACTTCTTTACGCATCATTGAAGAAGTGGCTATAATAACGCCATCCAATACTTTAGGAATTTCATTTAAATTCGTAGTAAAGGTTAAATTGTGTTGGCATTTCAAGTTTACTTCTTTATAATGATTTTCCGCAGACTTTAAAGACTCAATACTAGGATCCACAACAAAAATATTAGAGGAATCATCCAATTTAGACATGGATTGTAAATGTCTTGAACCTATATGCCCACTCCCAATGATTGCAATGTCCATGTTTTCACCCCTATACAAGTATATAAATTTATAAAATTTGTTATCTAATAAAGAAATACCATAAGTGAAGGTTGCTTTATTTGTAGATTAAAATATTTTTCAAAGAAATAAGTCACTGTTAAAGTTAGAAAAAGTATTGTAACGTCATTTTTATGATGTATTCATTAAAAAGACAACCGATGTCTTTACCGGTTATATTTTGACTATTTTACACAAATAAGAAAGAAAACTATTCCTAATAAATTGGCAATCTATTTTATGTACTTTGTGAAGATGTAAAAAATATCTTGACCTTTTAGGATTTGAAAGTGAAGTTATGACATAGTATTTTTTTTAGTATATTCAAATCAGTCATACTATCTATATCTAAATCATATTTTTCATCCATAATATAACTTAGTTTATTATCATTTAAACTAGTATTCTTGTTTAATGACTTATTAATTTTATTGATATATATTGCACCGTTAACTTTATATACATCTGGAAAATCTTGACGTCTAATCGTACTATTTATATTTAAAATATTTTTTAATGTCTCATCTTCTCGGATTGTTCTCATTAAAATAGGATGTTCTTTGACTTTAGATACACTGACTAAACTTTCTAGTTTATATTTTATAATTTTCTCAATAGCTTCATCAATGTGTAATGACTTTCTCAAAGGTTGTGTAGGCTGTAGTAACACAACGTAATCATAAAATTCACCAAATTCATTTAACTTATCTAATGTAAAAATAACAGTATCAATTGTTTTTGACTCATCAGTTGCTAACCATGAAGGGCGTAAAAAGGGAATACTTGCTCCAAGATTTCGAGCAATATTTGCAATTTGTTCAGAATCGGTAGAAACGATGATATCATCAAGATATTTTGATTGTTTCGCTGATTCTATCGTGTATTGAATTAATGGTTTTTCGCAAACTTCAATAATATTTTTGTTAGGTATGCCCTTGCTTCCACCTCTTGCAGGAATAATAGCAACAAAAGAGAAGTTGTGATACATCTACTTAACCCCTTTTTATTCTTAATAATTTTCCGTATCAATAAATTTTTTTTGAATGTTTATTTTCCACAATTCTTCAGAATTCAATATTTTAATGAACTTTTCACTACTTTTTCCATTACCAAATATATTATTTTCTTGTTTTTTTAAATGAACTTCCTCTATAGCTTTAATAATTTCATCTTTATCCTCATTAACATGGACAATATTTTTCATATTTTCAATTTGATAACGACCTTTTTGTCTATTACCGATATCTATAGCTGGTGTTCCGTATACTCCTGCTTCCATGATTCCAGCACTTGAATTTCCAATAATAAACTCAGCATATTTCATAAGGGTTAAAAAATATTCAAATCTCATGGATGGAATAACTCTAAATTGTAGTTCATCTTCTAATTGTTGATAAGTATTGATAATAGAAGTACTCCCTGGATCATTATTTGGATAGATAACAATATAATTCCTTCCTGTTTTTTTTAGTGATTCAATAATTAAATTAACTTTTTTATCTAACAAATTTAATTCTGTCGTAACAGGATGATACATAAATATTGCATATCTATTAAAAAAAATTTCATATCTTTCTTTCACTACATCTAAATTAGGTAATGTATCTGATAGCATAATATCAATATCAGGAGATCCTATTATAAAAATAGACTCATTGCTTTCGCCTAATTGTAATACGCGTTGCCTTGCCCTCTCATTGCTAACCAAATGAATATGCGAAAATTTTGTGATTGCATGTCGGATGGATTCATCTATTGTTCCAGAAACTTCTCCACCTTCAATATGGGCTACTTTAATATTATTAAAACTTCCAACAATTGCACCTGCCAATGCTTCTAATCTATCTCCATGTACTACTATTAAGTCTGGTTTTATTTCTTCAACGTAATTACTTAAACCTAATATTGTATTGCTCAAAGTAATATCCATATCTGATTGATTTTTTTGATTAATATACTGATACACATTTTTAAATCCATCTTTTACTATTTCGGTCCAGGTCGAACCGTATTTTGAAAGCATGTGCATTCCTGTAACAAAAATTAATAGTTTGAATTTTGGTGTTTCTTCAATTCTTTTCATTAATGATTTTATTTTTCCGTAGTCCGCTCTAGTTCCAGTAACAAATAAAATTTTCTTCATAACGTTTATTCTCCAACTATCTTTTCAATATCGCTCCATTTTAAATGTTCATCTTTTGCAATATCTCTTAAAACTTTTTTTCCTAATAATCTTTTATAAAACTCTGCTTTAATTTCACCTGTACCAGGACGTTTTACCCATATATTTTCTTTTGTTAAAATCTCTCCTGTTTTAATAGACTTTGTACTAACTACTGTTGAAAATGCAAAATCTATTGTAACTTTTTCTTCAGGTATCGCTTCTTTTTTCCCTCCACGCATTAAAGAAATTTCCATAGAAGATTTCATTAATTCTGAAAGTTCTTTTGGATTCATAGAACACACAATATCTGGACCTTTTCTACTTTTTGAATCAGTAAAATGTCGTTCTAAAATGGAAGCGCCTAATGCAGTTGCAGCAAGACAAGCATTATTATTCAATGTATGATCTGACAAGCCGATAACCGCATGTGGAAACTCTTTCATTAATTCGACCATACCACCTAGTCTTACTAATTCAGCTGGCGTAGGATAAATATTCGTACAATGCAATAAGGCATAAGGAACATGAAAGCTTTCAAGAATAGTTACAGTCTTTCTTACACTCTCTATATTATTCATTCCTGTGGAAATAATCATTGGTTTACCAAAAGAGGCGATATGCTCAATTAGTGGATAGTTATTACATTCTCCTGACCCAATTTTATAAGCAATAACCCCCATTTTCTCCAGTCTATTAGCTGCGGCTCTAGAAAAAGGTGTACTAAGAAAAATCATCCCTTTAGATTCTACATATTTTTTTAATTCTATTTCTTCTTTCTCATTTAATGCACAACGTTCCATTACTTCATAAATTGAAACATCTGTATTTCCTGGAATTACCTTTTTCGCTTCTTTACTCATCTCGTCTTCAACTACATGAGTTTGATGCTTAATAACTTCTGCCCCCGCTTCGTAAGCAGCATCAACCATTTGTTTGGCTACACTTAAACTACCTTCATGATTAATACCTATTTCACAAATAACTAGTGGCTTATGGTCTAACCCAATATATCTTTTTCCTATTTTTATAAACGGATTAGTCAATATACTACCTCCCTTTCAACATATTTCCCACGCAACTGTTTGAATTTATATCTCTATCCTTTTATTATTAATAAAATTTTTTCAACCATTCATTTACTAAACAATGAAATTCGTTGGCATTTTCCAACAAATGCTGTTTTTTATTATCATAATCTTCTTTGATTTTATTGAAATTATTTATTGTATCATTAGTTATTATTCTCAATACATGGTCAAAATTATTATCCTTTAAATCAACAATTCTATCTTCCAATCCTAGAGATTTATATAAGTTTTTTACATTTGGGTAACATACTAATCCAATAGTTGGAATACCAAGGGCTATATTACAAACATTAGAATGAAACCTAGTTCCTAACACCAAATTACAACGAGAATAAATATCAAAGATATGATGAAATTTATCATCCCCTTGAATACATGGTGCAACACTAATATTAGTCCGTCGATATTTATCATTAATATTTTCTAAAACATCAAATATAATGCTTAAATCTCTAAAAATGTGCGGAATAAATATAATATTTAAGCTAGGCATATCTTGAAAAAGACTTTCTAAGTATAGAGAAAATTTCCTAATAAACTCTTTATAAGTGACTTCTCCAGAAAATCTTCTTTCTAACATATCGCCCGCCAAATTTATAGCAATATTCATTCCATCTCCAATTAAATTTTGGCCAAAATCGGATTTTATTAGGTTATAAAAAAAACCACCATCTGGTATTTCATATATTTTATTAGCATATTCTAATCCAATTAAATCTTTTATATTATCTAATGATCCATCATTTCTTACAGAGACTAAACACTTTTCAGAATGTAATGTGTAATCAAGAAATTTTTTAAACTTTGTTAAAGTCTCTGATGTATAACCTTTATTTGGATCACAACCGAGTCCATTAAATAAAATAGGGATATTTATTTTTGCTAACTGTTCAGGACTTAAGTCTATCGTTGTACCCGTTTTAGATTTCTCAACCCATAATTCGAAATAGTTTCCTCCACCAATAATCAATAAATCAAATTGGTTAACCTTCTCGATAAAAGTATCATCAAAATCCCACTCTCCCCAATAATGTCTTCTGATTTCCAAATCAGTATATACTAGTTCAAAATCCAAATTTTTTTTTAATAAATTACGCACTCCGTTATGATTAGCATTATCTCCAATATTTCCATGAAAACTTGCTAAATGTAATACATTTAATTTTTTCATTACACATAATCCTCTTCCTACTTTTATAATCATCTACATACTAAATTTATAACCTATATACATTGTTTATTTTATCCCTTCCTCCATAAAGATAGGAAAACCTCTATAATGGAAGACTTCTCAACTACTTTGTTTTTTTATCAATAAAATTCTCCATGTCGTTAAAACAATAAAGTATTGTTGGGAAGATAGACTCAATTTGATAAAGTAAATTCCCAAAGTTATTTACTATATCCTTCGCTTTTTTTATAACATTAGTTTCATTTCTAATCATTTGAACCTTTTTCTGTAGAAATTCAAACTCAACACGAATCATTGGATTGACAAATGTTTGATAAAAAATACTATTTATCATGTCACTAAATTTATAATCAAACAAAGTAAAAATAGAAGGCAACTCTTTCATATTATGTTGTTTACGATACAAATCCATTTTTTTTAACATTTTTCTTACATCTTCAAATTGGTCAAAAAAATTCTCTAAGGACTCTTTCATTTTTTTATTTTGATTTTTCACATAATCAAGATTATATTGATTATTATTTTCCAAGAAATCCTTAACTACAGGTTCTTCAAAGCTCTCTATGACTTCTGCTAGTTCCTTAAAAATCGTGCCCCTAATTCTTGCCCCATCTTTTGTCGTATTAATAATATCTTTTTTTGGAAAATTATTTATATACATCTCCATTTGATTACGCATCCCTATAAAACCTTCATCCGTTAAAACTTTATCGCCATTATTACTTTCAACTTCCATAGCATTTTTAAAATCATTATCACTAACTATAGGGTTAATATTTTGAGTGTTAATACCCTCTGCAAATCTTTTATTATTTTTATATGCCAAATTTTGTCCGACTAAGATAATAGGATTGCAATTTAATGCATATAACAGTTGTAATGTAAGTACTGCAATTGAAGGCGCATCACGAACACCCTGTATCTCTTCTTCTCTATTTTTTAATCTTAAATAATTTGGTGATACTGTATCTTGTGTGGTTATCAGATGCATCTTAGGGCCTTTATATTTTTCTAACAGTTCATAACCAACACTTGATGCAAAAATCATTGGTATATTATCAATACCTAAATGAATAACTTTTTCAAAATTATATTGATTTCGTTCTTTTGGGTCATACGTACACATGGCGTCGGGATAAAGATCATTTTCTATCAGAGCATTAATTGCTGAACCTACTGAAAAAATATAGGCTAACTTATTTTCTTTTATATAACGCAGGTTTTCAATTTCTTCAGATAAAGAAGGACCGGCAGAAACTATAATTGCTGGCTTATCTTTAAATTTTTCTTTATTAACATCATGTAAAATATTAGGTGTATCGAGTACATATTTAAAGTTCAACATACTATTAATCACCCAACGCTTTTCAAAAGAAAAATCCGTTAAAACTTCATTGCGATGACGACGTGTTAATTCTTTAAATTTTTGGTAAAAATCTGTACATCCTTCTTTAAAAATGTTCTCATAGCTAGGCAATGTAACAATTAATACATTTCCATCAACAGTTCCTAATACATTTCTTAAAAAGAACTGTAAATCTGTTTCGAAAGATTGTACGTCCAAAAACATTGCTTGATGAACGATACTTTTTTTCAAAGGAATATTTTCTAAAAATGCATACATTATTTCTTCATTTGGTTCATAAACAGAAAAGGAAACTTCAGGATACATTCCCAAAAATTTTTCAATATGATATCCAAATCCAATTCCGTAAAAAAGAATATGTTCATACGATTCTACGTCTTTAAATTGCTTAATAAACCGTTCTGCTTCTTTCATTGGATCATACTTACTATGTAAAAAAATAGACTTATTTTCATTCGTTACTTGGATTGTCGGAAGTCCTACTTTTGAATCCACTATCTTTACCTGTTCTAATGATCGACCATCGAACTTTTTTAATTTTTCTCTAACATTAGGAAAACGTTGACGTAAAAATGTAATATTATCAACTAATATCATGACGTGTACCTTCCTTGTCAATCGTTGTTGTTATTTCTGCTTTTAATGTTTCTAATAATGGTGTGATTTCATATTGTAATAAATCCGCAATCAATGATTCATCTTGGTTTTCAATCGCTTCCATAACCGATGTCAATTCATTTTGTAATTCAGCCATTATCGTTAAATAAGCATCCCAATTAGTAGGTTGTTTAATTTGGTCAATAGACTGTATCATCGAGAATAACCAACTTGTTGCTTCTAAAAATTGTTGAAAATCTCCCCATGTTTTATTCGTTGCTCCTTGATAAAACGTATCTACTAAATCTTTTAAAGCTGGAAGTGCTCGATTTAAATAGTTTTCCGCTTCTATTAACATATTATTAATGATTTCATCACGTGTAGATGCTTGTAGATGTATTTCTTGAATGATTTCTTTATGTTCGTCTAAATAATTTTCAATTTGCTCATATACTTCTATCCCGTCAATCACACAATGCGTAAAAACTAAATGTTGGTTATGAATTTCATTTTGAATCATCTGTCCAATCTCCTGCATTGCTTCTTCTACTTTATTTACTTCTTTTAATTTATCATCAAATAAAATTTTCATAATTCCCTCCAGCACGAAACTTCTCTACTATCTTATTTATCGTCAATACCCGCTTTTTTCTTTAGAAAAACAAAAGAGACTCCTAAAAAAGGAATCTCTTTTGCATATAAGACGGTACATTAATTAACGAAGTAATTGAAGTACGCCTTGTGGTTGTTGGTTAGCTTGAGCAAGCATTGCTTGAGCAGCTTGAGTAAGAATGTTGTTTTTCGTGAATGTCATCATTTCTTTTGCCATGTCAACGTCACGAATACGGCTTTCAGCAGCTTGTAAGTTTTCAGAAGCTGTACCTAAGTTGTTGATTGTGTGTTCTAAACGGTTTTGGAATGCCCCTAATTTAGAACGTTGCTCAGAAACAGTTTCGATTGCATTATTGATAGTTGTAATGGCAGCAGAAGCTTTTTTCGCATCTGTTACATCTAATGTTTTACCACTAGCATTACGAACGCCAATTGCTTCAGCACGCATGTCTTCAATACCAATTAAAATATTTTGACCTGTGTTCGCACCAATTTGCATTGATAATGAACCAGAAACATTTTGATTTCCTGCATCTGCACCTTTAATGCTAATTGTTACACTTTCGCCAGTATCTAATTGATCAAGATTATTAATTGCAATACCGGAAGAAAGACCTGTTGCAGAAAGTTTTCCACTTGATAAAGCTACACCTGTTAAAGTTCCTAACGGATCTTTGACATCATATGTTGCCTTACCAGATGCATCTACTCCAGTTTTTGTAATAATTACTGTTCCAGTACCAGAAAAGGCTTTTTGTCCAGAAGAAAGTGTTGCTAAAGAAATGTCAGCACGTGAGTTATTTTGTGAAGTAAATTCTGCATCTACTGCATCACGTAATCCTGCTTTTTCACCGTTTAATAATTTTTGAGTGTTAAACTCCGTTGTATTACCGATACGGTCAATTTCAGAAGTTAATTGGTCAATTTCTTTTTGAATTTCTTTACGGTCTGAAGTTGTGTTTGTATCATTCGCAGATTGTACTGCAAGTTCACGCATACGTTGTAAAATAGAGTGTGTTTCGTTTAAAGCACCTTCAGCTGTTTGAATTAAAGAAATTGAGTCTTGTGCGTTTTTAGAAGCCATGTTTAATCCACGGATTTGTCCACGCATTTTTTCTGAAATCGCTAAGCCTGCTGCATCGTCGCCAGCACGGTTAATACGGAAACCTGAAGATAATTTCTCCATGTTTTTCGCAGATTGTGTGTTGTTGAATGTTAATTGACGATGTGAGTTCATTGCTGGAATGTTGTTATTAATTCTCATAATAAATTCCTCCTTGAGTGTTGTAGCCCACTTCCTTGTGGTCTAGTAATATGTAGGTTAAGGTATCTTAACCTGTCATCTTATATATCGGGATGATTACCGTAATGTTTAATGTTTTTTTAACTTTTTTATTTTTTTGCTGTGACTAAAGTGTGTCAGTCTTTTTTCATCGCTTTTGTTAATGCTTCTAATGCATCTTTAGGAATATTTAATGCCTCTGTGTTTGCTTTTTGGATTTCTTCAAAGATTTCTTTTCGATAAATTTCTACTTGTTTTGGTGCGTTGATACCGATTTTAACTTGTTCTCCGTCAATTTGAACAATCGTTAATGTAATGTCTGGTCCGATTTGAATTGATTCGCCCTTTTTTCTGGATAATACTAGCATATTAAACACCTGCTTCTTTTTTTACAAGCGGTTCATTAATAGCGTATCTGTTGTCGTTTAAAATAACTTGTTTTGCTTTTTGCTTTTTGGTGTTAATAATAATGGGCGCTTGTAAATTGATGGTTGATTCGTCAAATGGTTTTTTAATCGTCAAGATGGCATATACGAGAGCCTCTTCTTGTTTGGTTAAATTTAATGCTAATACCGTTGCTTCGTCTAGTTTAATGTCGTAGTTCGGATAAAAAACGAATGGGCTTGTCATGACGAAAGCAAGTGCTTCTGTGTGGATAGATTGCAAAATGAAAAATGGGTCTTCGTTGGAAAATGGTAGGATGACGAATTGTTTTTCTTCTTCAAAGCTTGGAATGCCTTGTTCGAATGTAATGATTTTATCTGATTCGATTTCGATGATTCCGTGGTATTTTGTGTGAATCGTTTGCATGCGTATCACGCCTTCCTTAAGATCTTACATCAAATTGGAGTGATGGGTTTTGCTCCATCCTATACATTACCCGCCCTGGCGTATAATTGTAACCTGTTTTGTATGTTTGCCATGATATATTTGGTTTTCTTATATCCCAGTTAATGTTTAGCTTTGATGGTTCGTAGTTGATTTTCACACTGCCAACCGGCGGGATGAAGCCGATATTTGTGTCGTATTCCGGCGTGTAAGCGTTGCGGACAGCTTGATCAATCAGTGGTTTGCCACCACTTTCGATGGCCATCATTTCGTCGCCTTCTTGGCTTAGTCGTGCAGTTGTTTGTAGGACTGTTTGGTTGCCGCGTTGTGCTTCTTCACGAATGACTTGCATCACTGGTTTTAAATTCATCGATGCCCATGCGGCCGATTGGTCAATAGTTAGTTTTCCTGGTATTCGGGTAATCTGCCATTTGGCTGGTGTTGATTGATAATTTAGTTGTGCGTTTTGTTGGTTCACTTCTAATTGTGGTTTGGTTGTTTGGATACTTAATTTAGCATGGGTTGGGTAGTGAATGAGTTGTGGTATGTTCATTTTTTTCCCCTCCGTGTGAAAAAAATAAGCTATTCCACAGAATAGCTTATCTTAAGAAGTCCATTAATGTCGGCTGAATAATCCGTGCACCGACAGATAAAGCTGCTCGGTGGATACTTTCTTGAATTTTTAAGTTCATCACAACTTTTTCAAATTCGACATCTTCGTTATCTGAAAGCATTTTATTTGCCGAAACTTCTTGTTGGTCTAACCGGTCGTCAATCATTTGAACCCGGTTCATCCGCGCACCTAGTTCCGACCGTTGTGCAGTAATGTGATCCATATGAGTACTTATTTCTGCTAAATATTCCCCAATTTCTTTCCCCGTTGCTGGTTTTCCTGTAGTTGCATCGCGTGTGGTTAATGTTTCTTTTAAACGACCAAGCATCTCAAATAGTTGTGTCGTTTCTTTCATTTCAGGTGGGGCAGGGTTCGGAATTTTATTTCCTGTTGCTGGGTCTTTAATAAATGATTGATAATTTGGATCCTGGTATTCGATTTTACTCGGGAACATTTGAGCTGCGGTTACGTTCACGCCAATTTGAATGCCGGGTAAGACTTCAATATTAAACGTTTGGTTGTTCGCTGACACCCCATATGTCCCATCATCTAACCGATTTACAGGTGGATTCGTTGTATCTGTTCCGTTAAAAACATATTTTCCAGCAATTTGTGTATTAAATAAATCTTTAATATGGTCGGTTAATTGTTCGATTTCTTTCGCCATATCTAGTCGTTGATTTTCTTCATACGTATCGTTACTTGCTTGCGTCGTTAATTCGTGGACACGTTGTAGTACTTGTGTTGTTTTATCAAGCACGTCATCCGAATTATCCATCCAGACATACACTTCGCCGATATTGTGTTGATACTGTTCAATTTCTTTTAAATCAGAACGATATAAAATACCATTCATAGCAACAACTGGATTATCTGACGGACGAGCAATTTTTTTCCCGCTATCTAATTGATTTTGGTATTGCCCCAACCGGTCGTAGCTTCTCGTTAAATTATCTAAAAAGTTGCTTGTGAGCATTGATTGTGTAATACGCATATTCGTTCACCTACCTACTTTTATCGTCCTACTAATCCCATGCTGTTAATGATTTTATCTAACATTTGATCCATTGTCGTTAACATCCGCGCCGATGCGTTGAATGCTTGAGAATAGCGAATCATATTCGTCATTTCTTCTTCTAACGATACGCCACTCACGGACTGACGGTTTTTTTCTACGTTTAATGCCAATGTTTTCGAGCTATCAAAAAAACGGTTTGCTTCTTGTCCTTTTACGCCTAGCTCACCGACAACGCCAGCATAATAGCCATGGATTGTCTTTTTCGTTACGTCTGTGGAACCTTCGAACGAAAACTCTTTATTTTTAACGTTTGCAAGGGCAATAGCGTTTGAGTTATCCCCTACTGCAAGCAATGTTTTTTGGACGGCAAGTGGTTGCGCATTATAGTTTTTCGTAAACGCTTGTCCGTTTAATGCTGCGGTATCAAGGGTTAATCCAAAAAATTCAGTTCCTGTCAACGTCACATTTTGGGTTACTTCGTTTCCAGTTGCATCTTTTCCGACCATTGTCGCCGTTACCGTTGGATCTCCTGTCGCTGGAACGGTAATCGATGTAATGTTGAGTTGATTATATTCATTCGTACCATTTTTATAGCCAAGGAAAGAGCCGTTTAAATAAACTGCTTGATTTCCTTCCACAATCTTTTGTGTTGGATAATGACCAGATCCTGCTGTCGCAATGTTTCCTAAGCTTTCTTGAATACTGGTTGTTACTTTTACTGCTTTAGCGGCGTCGTCTACTTTGTTTAATGGATCAAAGAATGATACACTCGTTTGCACTTCTGCACCTGTTTGATCGACTAATTTTCCTTGTGCATTAAAACTGATTTCTCCATTATTAAATTTCATCGCTGTCTCTTTTGTAAATCCAGATGCATGAATCTCATTAAATTGAGTCGTAAAATTGTACGCCATAATGTCTAACTCGTTCAACATGTCTGGATACAATCCTTTTGTTTGTCCAGCAGCATCAAGGTATCCGTATGATTCAACAATTCCTAAAATGCGTCCTTGACTTTTAAAATTGTGCGCTTCTGTTACGCGTTCTACACCTGCTGCATCTTTAATGGTAATGCTAGCTACGGCTTCTTTTGCTTCATTATAGTTAACCGTCATCGTTGCATGTGTGTAGTCATCGCCATTAATGAGAACCGTATCTTCCCCTTTTAACGTAATCGTATATTTTCCTTCAGCAACTGCTTGTGGATTCCCGTTTGATTTTACGCGTGCTACTTCGATATCTACGTATTGCGATAATTCGTCGACTAATGTATCGCGGCGATCGTATAAGTCGTTCGGTAAATAGCCGTGCGGTTCAATTTCTCCAATTTGACGGTTCATATCATTTACTTGTTTAAGTAAAGAATTAATATGGTCAGTTGCTACGTTTAATTGTTCTTTTAAATCGACCTTAATTTTATCTAATGATGTGGATAAGTAACTAAATGTTTCTCCAATTGCCATCGCACGTTGGCGCACGACTGAACGCGCCCCTTCGTTAGCAGGGTTTTTATGTAAGTCTTCAAGCGACTGCCAAAAGCGGTCCATTACTTTGGATAACCCTGTATCTGATTTAGGGTCTAGTGATTCTTTCATTACTTCTTCCATTTTATAAATAGCTTCTGAGCGTGATTGCCAGTATCCTAACTTTTTCGTTTCATCGCGAAGTTGTTTATCTAAAAACTGTTCGCGAATCCGTTGAATACTTCCTGGTTCGGCACCAGTACCTACTTGTCCTGGTATATCCGGACGGTTCATCCCGACTCCTGGATAAGGTTCTGTCGGTTGGATGTTGACACGTTGTCTTGAATATCCTGGTGTCGATGCATTTGCAACGTTATGTCCAACTGTATTTAGTGCTCCTTTTTGTGTTGCTAACCCGCGATAAGCGGTATTAAGACCGTGGAAAGTTGATGTCACCTTGCTGTTCCTCCTCTGCTAAGCTTTCGTATCAAACATTGAACGCACCGGGCGCCCGTCTTCTTCGTCTGTTCTGTCCGAATAACGAGCAAACGGGTCTACCGGTTGCGCTAAATCTAGTGATAAATTGATAAATTTTAAGGAATCGAAAATGAGCTGTTGGTTTAACGCATTTTGATATTGTAACGTTTCGATTTCAGCCATTAACGTTTGTTGGCGTTCGATCATCGTCACTTGGTCTTGTTCGTGAAAAAAAGGCAACATCGCTTTTAATGAACGATCGCCTGTTTGGATGACTTGTTTGGCTATTTGTTCGCGTTGCCTTTCTAATTGTTCAAGCATTTTCACGTACATGGTTTCTTTTTGGATAATGGTTTTAATTTGTTCTAAATCGGAATGAATCACTGCTTGTTCTTTTTCTTTTGCTAATTGATTTAATTCCTGATGGGTCTGAATGAACGTATCTAATAATTGAACGATCGCTGTGGCTTCCATTATCAGCCATCCCCCTTAAAATGAATCATTGTAATACTCATATAATTTACGCGCTACTGCTTGCGCGTCGATTTTATACGTTCCTTGTTCGATTTGTTCTTTAATAGCTTGCATTTTATCTAACCGGGCTTTTGGAATTTCTTCTTCTTTTTGAAGCGCTTTTGCTTCTTTGGAAATTTCCACTTGATCTTTTTTCATCGTCACGTTTGCTTCATACCGTTTCCCCACTTGTTCTTTTTGTTGGTATGACTGAACATGAATCGATGGAATATGATTAATTTTCATCTGCGCTTCCCCCCTTTTTAATTCCGAAAACAATCGTTTTTCTGTTACTTTTTATATCGGATGTTATCCGAAAATGTTAAGGAATCCCCGTTTATTTTTTCCCATCTACTTTATAAAACACACTGCGGTTTGCTTCTTTTCGTTGTCTTTCTTTAATCGCAGCTAGTTCTTCTGCTGTTTGTAATTCTTTTGCTAATTGTTTTTTACAATCGTTACAAATCGTACCGGATTTAATCGTTTTCTCGCACGACTCACATTTATATCCTAAATTCGGCATATTGCTTACGCGAAGGCGTCCTTCTCGAATAAAGCGTGAAATATCGTCTTCTGATACGCCTGTTCCATCGATAATATCTTGCATCGAAGCTCGGCGGTTTTCTTGTTTTCGTACGAATCGATACACTTTATCAAAATTTTCTTGTTCTTTTTTATAACAATCCGGGCAAATTTCACGAAATCCTTTTAAAAATAATTGCCCGCATCGTGGGCAGTTATCTAATTGGCCTGACATATTAGGAACCCCCCTTCTTATATGCTCTAACAAGCGTCATTGCTCGTATATCTTCTATGGTTGTAATTGTTTGCAATGCTTCATATGCTTTTTGAATGGTCGCACCTGTAGTATATATATCGTCAATGAGCAACACTTTTTTGATAGGGCTTTTGACGTTTATTTTATCATGAATTTGGAAATGTGTTTCGTTCGTTAGTCGCTCTCGTTTCGACCATTTGCTTTTTCCCGTTTGCGCATCCGTCCGAATTAATAGCGGTAACGGTTCATTTGTAAGCATTTTTGCTAATTGCATCGCCTGGTTAAATCCCCGCTCCCTTAACCTAGTATGGTGTATTGGAATCGGAACAACGGTATATTGACGGAATGCGTTTTGGTACATCGTTCGCCATTCTTCCTGAAAAGCATCGATAATGGCGTTATCCCCGCGAAACTTCCATTGGGCGATGATGTCTTTCATTTTTTCATTGTACACATATAACGAATGGTTGGATACTCGTTTTCTATTCGTTTGCCGTTCAAATGTTACACAATCGGAACAAATCGGGCCTTCGTATGGTTTCGAACAAATGAGACACCTATTTTCCGAAATCCGTTCTAGTTGTTTGGCACAATGCACACAACAAGTAGTAGATTGTTTTTGCCACAATGAAGCAAAAGATAATGTTTCCACAATCGAAGCATGACAAATGAGACAATGATTACGTTTCATCAATCAATCCATCCCGCCTTTTTCGCTAAATAATTTCGTTGTTCAATATGGGCTTGTGCTTTTACCATCGCTTTTGTAACACCGTAATGAAAAAAGACAACATCACCAGTGGGGGCATCTTGTTTTCGTCCAACCCTGCCGGCAATTTGAACGAGTGCTGCTTCGGTAAAAATAACTTCTTCTGCACCAAGCACCGCTACATCTAGTCCTTTTACTGTCACACCGCGCTCTAAAATCGTCGTCGTAACAAGAAATGTTACTCTTCCTTTTTGAAACGCTTCGACTTTTTCTTTTCGGTTCGGATCTTCGGCATGAACACTATCCACTTTGTCAAAATGCTTGTTTAAAATGGTCGTTACTTCGGTTAATACGGAAAGGGACGGGACGAATATAAAAACAGGGATATTAGATTCATATCGGGTATGTAAAAAACGAAGCACCTTTTTCGGGAGACGACTTTTTTTTAGTTTTTTTTTCCATTGGCCACACCATGCAAATCGTGGAACAGGTAATGGATGGCGATGATAACGAGCCGGAATAACAACCGTTTTATCGACCGTTTTTTTCATTTTTTCACTTGGAGTCGCACTTAAATAAAGGATGGAAGCAGAAGGTTTTTTCGCTTTTTGAACAGCTTCATGAAGCATTGGAGTCGTGGAATATGGAAACGCATCTACTTCATCGATAATCACAACATCAAATGCTTCTTTGTATCGTAGTAGTTGATGAGTAGTGGCTATCGTTACCGGATGATATGTTGGAGTTTCTTTGGCACCACCGTACTGGGCTAAAATAGGAACGTGCGGAAAGACTTCTTTTAACCTAGGGGTTAATTCGTGGACGACGTCGACTCGGGGAATTGCTAAGGCGACGCGTTTTTGTTCTTGTAACGCTCGTTCAATTCCAGCAAATAACATTTCTGTTTTTCCTGCGCCACATACCGCCCAAATTAAAAGGGATGATTGCTCTTGAATGACGTGTTTTACGATGTCAGATGCTTCTTGTTGGGAAGGGGTTAACGTGTAGGGAAAATAGAGCGTTGTATCGAAGGAAACAGATGGTGGTGGACCAATCCAAGAAAAAAGCGGCTCGATTTCACTTATTTTTCCAAGTGTGATACATTGGCGACAATAGACAACCTTTTCCTGAATGCGCTCATCAAAATACGTACCGAACAGAGAAGTATCTGCGTTACCGCAACGGTTGCATTTGTAACGATGGTCTTTTTTCGTTAATCCTTGTGTGACTTGAACGTAACCTTGTTCAACATGACGGAAAAGAAGCGATGGCAGAAATGGAATTTCTGACAATAACAATGCTTTTCCCACTAAAAAATGTTGTAATGCTTCATCGTGGGCAAATGGTTGAAAGGGAAAGGAAATATCTATCCCGCGAACGACAGGTGCGCCGAGTATATACGGCAACAAACGACCATTTTGAAACGTAATCGGCATGATTTTATCCTCCTATTCAAATAAAAAACCACTCAAAAGAGCGGTTTTATTCTACGTACCAAGTTAAACCAATCGACCGATCGCCTAAATGGGTACCAATAACAGGTCCAAAATATCCTTCACATACTTTAACATTTGGAAATGCTGATTCTATTTTCGCTTTTAATACTTCATAATCCTGCTTGCGATGGGAATGAATAATCGACGCTTTCATCGGTTTTCCTTCTTTTGCAACAGCAGCAAACAGGTCATAAATACGCGCTAACGCTTTTTTACCTGTTCTCACTTTTTCGAATGGAACAATTTTTTTCTCTTCGAAGTGAAGCAACGGTTTAATTTGTAATAAACTTCCGATAAATGCTTGGGCGTTATTTAACCGGCCGCCCCGCTGTAAATGATTTAAATCATCGACGACAAAATAAGCATTGGCCGTTGGCTTCATTTCATCCAAACGGGCGATAATTTCTTCTGGGCCTTTTCCGTCCATCGCCATTTTCGCCGCTTCTAACACGTAAAACCCTTGTGCCATACAGCTAATTTCGGAATCATATGTATATACTTCTAGTCCATCCACCATGTTCCCAGCAGTCATCGCATTTTGATACGTCCCACTAATACCGCTAGATAGGTGGATCGATACAACCGCTTCGTATCCTTCGTTTTTTAATCGTTCAAATTCTTCCACGAACATCCCGGTAGACGGTTGCGACGTTTTTGGTAATTCAGATTTTAATTTTTCATAAAATTCTTCGGTTGTAATATCTAACTCTTCTCGATATGACTGCTCTCCAAACGTCACCGATAACGGGACGAGTGTAATGTTATATGCATTTCGTAGTGACTCTTCTAAATAGGCAGTACTATCTGTTACAATAGCCGTTTTCATCCAATCAAAACCTTTCGCTCTACGTTTGTTTTCTTAATAGTATCACGAAAACTTCTATTTAGAAAAGTGCAAGGAAAGATTGCTTTATCCCGCTGTCGATCTTGTGCTTTTCTCTCTTAAACGAGCCCGCCTTCGCTTTTTGTGTAATCTAGTTCCGGGCGCCAGGGGCGACCTCCGCTTTTTGTGCAATCTAGTTCTGGGAGGCTACGACTGCCGTAATAAGTCAATCGACTACAGAGGCAAAGAGGCGCCTCTTCCGTCGCTCACCTTATTACTCTGTCGGTGAACGAGCCTCCCTCCACCTCTTAAGATAAAAAGCAGGTTGCCAAACGTGTTTGGCAACCTGCTTTCCCTTTTTATCACTTATCGGCCCAACTTATTTCGTTATCGCACAATGACCCAGCCGTTTTTAATTGCTTCTACAACTGCTTGCGTACGGTCTTTTACACTCATTTTTTGCAAAATATTGGAAACGTGATTTTTCACGGTTTTTTCACTAATAAATAGAGAATCTCCAATTGCTCGGTTGCTTTTTCCATCTGCAAGCAATTGCAATACTTCACATTCGCGTTTCGTTAAAATATGAAGCGGACGAATGACTTCTTCTGTCACTTCTTCCATTCCTTTTATTTTTTCATTCGCTAGGCGGCGATATTCCTCGATTAAGTTTTTCGTTACTTTTGAATGAATATATGCACCACCACTAGCTACAATTTCAACAGCCTTAATTAAAGAATCGGCATCCATTTCTTTTAATAAATATCCTTGTGCTCCTGATTGAAGAGCATGTGTTACATACGCTTCGTCATCATGGATTGATAAAATAAGCACTTTTGTATCTGGATACGTTTCAATCAATTCACGCGTTGCCTCGACACCGTTCATATTTGGCATATTAATATCCATAAGCACAATGTCTGGATTAAATTTCTCTACTAACGAAACTGCTTGGCTACCTTCATCGCCTTCCGCTACTACCTCAAAATTCGGCTCTAATTCTAAAATCCTTTTTACGCCTTCACGGAAAAGCTGATGGTCATCAATAATTACAATTTTAATTAAGTTGTCTTGATTCGTCATTTCTTACTGTTCCTCCTCATTCAAAGGTATTTGCATCGTGATGATCGTACCTTCCTTGCTTTGAGAGGATATTGCTATATCGCCATTGAGTAACTCGATACGCTCGCGCATACCTAATAACCCGAATGAACCCTCTTTTTTCTCTTCTGTATCAAACCCTATCCCATCATCTTGTACGATCAAATGAATCAAATTGCGATGAAATTCTATTTTTACTGTAATTTGATTCGCTTTGGAGTGTTTTATAGCATTTTGCACTGCTTCTTGCGTTAAACGAAATAACGCGACTTCCATGTTAGATGGTAATCGTTTTTCTAAACCAAACACTCGAAACGGAATATTTATTTTGGAGTACTCCTCCATATTTTTTAGATATTTTTTTAACGTCGGTACTAATCCTAAATCATCTAAAACCATCGGACGTAAATCATAAATAATCCGACGAACTTCTGTTAAAGACGCACGAATCATTTCTTTCAAATCACCAAGTTCTGTTAACGCCTCCTCTAACCGATTGTTTTCGGATAAACGAAAAATCAAATCAGAACGCATTAAAACGTTTGCAAGCATTTGTGCGGGGCCGTCGTGAATCTCACGTGAAATGCGCCTGCGTTCGTCTTCTTGGGCTTGAATGATTCGTAAACCAAATTCTTGTTTCTCCCTTGCATTTTCAAGCAATTCATTCAAAGAACGTAAATCACCTGTCAAATAATGAATCACTACATTAAATTTAGACATCAAAAACTCTGCACGCTGAATAACGTCATACAATGACAACAATCTTCTTTCTAATTCGTCTCGTCTTGTTCGCAATAACGCTTCTTGTTGACGAAAAACCGACAGTTGCATTTGATCGTTGCTTGCTTTTTCGTAAGCACGTTTTACTTCTTCTTCTGAATATTGATTAAAATTTTGGCTTACTTCTACAAGATGTCTTCGAGAAAGTTGTACTTTTCTTTCCATTTCATCATATTGGTAAATAACCTCAGCAACCTTTTTCTTCACATTTTCTAATTCTTCTTTTATCTTTTCATATTCTGTCTGAGATACTTCACCAATTTCAAAAATTTCATTCTTACTGTCGTTTACAGTATCTAACATATTGTTTAAAATAGAGTCGAGTGTTTTTACATCTAATTGTTTAGAAGCCATAAAAAGATTCCTCCGATTTTAACTTTATCGAATTGGCCATTTATCCTACTAGTACCGGAATACCTATTTTTGTGATAAATTCATGCAAAAAGATAGTATAAATACAATGCCTAACTCCTTTATTGCAGTAGAATTTTTTGTGACTTTTTCACTATTATGAAACAATAAAAAAACCATCATTAAAAACCAAGGAGGTATTCATGCTTACTTCATATTATACCGTAAAACCGTTCGGAATACATGAAATTAACATACAAAAATCACGATTTATTGCACATATTAAACGTGTGGAGACAGAAGAAGAAGCACAATCCTTTATTTCTAAAATAAAAAAAGAACATTGGAATGCGACACATAACTGTTCATGCTATATGATAGGAGAACATAACCAAGTACAAAAAGCAAATGATGATGGAGAACCAGCAGGAACAGCAGGAGTTCCGATGTTAGAAGTATTAAAAAAACGCAGACTAAAAAATACAGCCGTCGTCGTAACTAGATATTTCGGCGGAGTGAAACTTGGAGTAGGAGGGCTTATACGTGCCTATAGTCAGGTAACTTCCGAAGGAATCAATGCGACAGGAATTGTCAGAAAAGACTTAATGCGAACTATTTCTACTACGATTGACTATACATTATTAGGAAAAGTAGAAAACGAACTACGCCATTCTCACTACAAATTAAAACACATCGACTACCTTGCAAACGTCACTGTCCACACCTATGTTAAAGTCGATGAAGAACAAAACTATGTCGAATGGATGACTGAATTAACAAACGGACAAGGTCAAATAACCATGAATGAAGTCGAATACTTAGAAGAAGAAATTTGAAAAAGAAAAGCGCAGGGCGCTTGGTTAGGGGCGACAAGCATAAGATGGATGGCGGAATGAGGCGATCTTTCCTCATGGAGCCATACAGCTTATGACTCGACCCCCTAGCGCCCGGAGCTAGACAATAAAAAGCGCAGAGGGGCTTGCCCAGGAGCTCGTCATTGAAAAAGAGCATAATCAAAGGTATCCGATTGTAATCTATATAAATAACCAAACCTTCCTCCTTCTATTCAAGGAGCACGACGAATGACCAATGTCGATACGAACATAATGAAAAAGAACCAACCCTTTTATGCCATATAGCTTAATGTACAAAAACCTAATATTAAATTTATAAAATTAAACGTTTAAAATGGTGCTTTCGTGTATAATAAAGAAAAACTTTTGTTTGTATACTTTATGTCTGTATGCATGATTATTTGATTGATCCATTTTCTCAACATTTTTTTAAGGATGAAATACAAAAGAAGGAGTAACAACGAATGACAGAATCTGAATATCGCCGTAGGGGAATAAAGAAAAACCAACGTCGAAAAAAGCGTCGAAAAATTATTTTTTTTATAGTATTGCCTATTTTACTTATTGCAACAGGTGCGTTAATGTACACCGGGTATTTAACATGGAAATTAGCTAATGCAACAGAAGGCGCACGTCTTGGGTTAGACCGGGGGGAAAAGTCAGAATTGCGTGTGAAACCAGTAGATCCTGGGAAGGACAACATTTCGGTATTATTCCTCGGTGTGGATGACGGCGAAGAGGGTAAGCCCGTTCGATCTGATGCAATGATTTTAGCTACATTTAATAAACATGATCACTCGATTAAAATGATTAGTATCCCGCGTGACTCTCGTGTTAAATTTCCTGGTAAAGGAAAATACGATAAAATTACGCACGCCCATGCATTTGGTGGCGTCGATTTATCTGTAGAAACAGTAGAAAATTTATTTGACATTCCGATTGATTATTATGTGAAATTGAACTTCATGGCGTTTGTGGAAATGATTGACACGCTTGGTGGCATCGAAGTAGATGTACCATTTTCATTTACAGAACAAGATAGCGCTGGTAATATGGGTGTTATAAAACTCAAAAAAGGAAAACAAACGTTAAATGGAGAAGAAGCACTTGCTTTTGTACGAATGCGCAAACAAGATCCTGAAGGTGATATTGGACGAGGAAAACGTCAAGCACTTCTTGTCGAAGCGTTAATTGATAAAGCAGCAAGTATTAAGTCGATTACGAAATACGATGATTTAATTGATGATCTTGGACAAAATTATTCTTCGAACTTGTCTTTCGGTAATATTGTTGCATTACAATCCTATGCGAAATCATTACGTAATATTGAATCATATCAGCTTCCTGGGGAAGATAACAGAATTAACGGTTCCTATTACTATGAGCTAGATGAAGATGCGGTAGATACGCTTTCTATCATGCTACAAGATCATTTAGATTATGATTCACCGAACGCTAAATCAACGTATACACAAGAAGATATAGAAGCAGCAGAAGAATATCGCATTAATGCACCAGAAGAAGAAACAGATCAAGATACAACAGACAATAATACTAACAAGACAAATACAAATTATTAAGAAAAAGGCTTATCTCATTTTTTATGAGATAAGCCTTCTCTTTTCGGAAAAACGCGTCGTAAAAATTTTAATAATGGTTTATATTCTTCGTCGACAAGTCCGACTAATTCAATGATAATTTCAATAATAAATAAGACAATTAAAATAATGGCTACAGACACCCAAAGGGTCGTTTGTGAAAATAAAATAGCACATAAGCTAAAGAAAGCACTCATCGCATAAATCATTAATACCGTTTGTCGGTGAGAATATCCTAAACGTAATAAACAATGATGCAAATGCGATTTATCTGGTGCAGACAATGGCTTACGATTCACCGCACGTCTAATAATCGCAAATAACGTGTCTGAAATCGGCACCGCTAAAATCATGGCCGGAACGAGCAAAGAAAATAAGGTAATATTTTTAAATCCTAATAACGATAAGACAGATAACATAAATCCTAAAAATAGCGATCCGGTATCTCCCATAAAAATTTTCGCTGGATGAAAATTAAAAATTAAAAATCCTAACGATGCTCCGAGCATAATCATACTTAATCCAAGGACGAAAAAGTTGCCATTCACGTATGCCATCGTTGCAATCGTCGCTAATACAATGGAAGATACACCTGCTGATAACCCGTCAAGCCCATCAATTAAATTAATCGCATTTGTAACACCGATAATCCAAAGTAACGTAAGGGGAATCGTGAATAACCCTAATTCTAAGCGACCGTCAAATGGCAAGTTAATAAACTCTACTTTAATGCCACCTAAAATTACGACGCTTGCCGCTACGATTTGTCCGATTAATTTTAGTTTCGGCGACAATTCAAATAAATCATCCAAAATACCGGTTACGATAATAATGAATGCCCCTAACATAATCGGGAGAAAAAATGGACTAATCGGTTGAAAATAAATCACACCAACGGCAACCGCAAGAAAAATAGCTAAGCCACCGAGCCTTGGCATGACTCCTTGATGCACTTTCCGATCATTCGGTTTATCTACTGCCCCAATTTTAATCGCAAGTTTTTTTACTAACGGTGTAAAAAGAACAGCTGCGATAAACGATATCATCAGTGCGATAAAATATTGCTCCATATATACACATCCTAACCGGTGCATAATCCTAGACAACAAACAGCCATTCCCGTGCTGCTGCATCTTTTTACAGTTCTCTATACACCCGACAGTTTCGCAAAATCAATTGTTCACACAAAAATGGGAAAGTGAATCTACATATTATCATACACTATTCGTTCCCTTGTTAAACTTTTTGTCACTTCTACTTCTTGTTTTTTACTTCTTTTTTAATTTCCTTCATAAAACGTGGAATAGCGAGCATTCGCTTCCATCTAGACGGCTGCTTCATTAATCGATAAAACCATTCTAAATGAACCTTTTGCCAAAATACCGGAGCTCTTTCCACCACTCCCGCTAACACGTCAATTGTTCCTCCAACGCCAATAAAAACTCCTTTTTCCACTTGCGGTAAATGCATGTGAATCCATTTTTCTTGACGTGGAAATCCAAGCGCCACTAACACTAAATCTGGTTTCGTTGACTGGATTTCATTTACAATTGTCGGATCATTCCAATCAAAATATCCATGGTGAGAACCAACAATTTGTACATGAGGATACGTTTTTGTCATATTTTCTATTGCTTTTTGTAATACTTCTTCTTTTCCACCAAGAATATACACAGACCGTTTTGCCTCATTCATTTTTTCTAATAAGCGCACCGTCGTGTCATACCCTGTCACCCGCTCCTGCAACGGTGTTCCTAGTGAATTCGCAGCTCGAATGATTCCGATACCATCTGGAACGATAAAATCGGCTTGTGTAATGATTTGTTTATAGTCGTCATGTTCATTCGCATACATCACAATCTCTGGATTTGCGGTCACAACAAATGTCTTTTCTTCTTTCATCATTCGATCGAATAACTCATTCGTAAACGCTTCAAATGAAATATTACAAAAAGGAATCGTTAAAATATCCACTTTTTCCACTGTTTGTTTCATATCCTACCCACCTATCACATCACTACACTTAAAGAATATTATAATAGAAATCATATACTCGCAATAAAATTTTATAATTGTGACACATAAAAAAAGCGGAGGGCGCTTGCTTAGGGGCGACAAGCATAAGATGAATGGCGGAATGAGGCGGTCTTTCCTCATAGAGCCATTCATCTTATGACTCGAGCCCCTAGCGCCCGCAGCTGGATTATACATAAAAAAGCGGAGATGGGCTCGTTCAGCGACAGAGTAATAAGGCACCTGATGGAAGGGGCGCCTCTTTGCCTCTGGAGTTGAGTGGCTTATTACGGCAGTCGCTAGCCTCCCAGAACTAGATTAAATAAAAAAGTGGAGGGCGCTTGTTTATAGGCAACAAGCAGAAATAATCGCTCTACCTTTGACCCAGGGCTTTTTTCTGTTTTCCCTCTCTTTGATTGTTTCGGAACGTGATATACTAACATATAGCTAGTGCCTTTTTCGTAGCACGGTTATTTTTATAAAAGGAGTAAACGGTATGTTCAGTAAAATGATACGAGCTTTTTCTAATGATGCACCGAAACGCCAAGTGAAACGGTATAAAAAAACGTTGAAACGAATCAATGCGTTAGAAGAATCATTCGAACAATTAACCGATATAGAGCTGCAACAAAAAACAAATGAGTTTCGGAAACGGCTCATTCGTGGCGAAACAATCGACGACTTGAAAGCAGAAGCCTTTGCTGTCGTGCGAGAAGCATCTAAACGCGTGTTAAATCTTAGACATTATGATGTCCAACTTCTCGGTGGATTAGCATTAGTAGACGGAAATATTGCCGAAATGGCGACTGGGGAAGGAAAAACATTGGTCGCTTCCCTTGCTAGTTATTTGCGCGCTTTAGAAGGAAAAGGCGTACACGTTATTACCGTCAACGATTATTTAGCCAAACGGGACTTTGCGTTACTAGGTCCACTCCACCGCTTTTTAGGGCTTTCTGTCGGCCTAAATCAAACAGGCATTCCGATTGCAGACAAACAATATGCGTATGAATGCGATATTACATACGGAGTTGGGAACGAATTTGGGTTTGATTATTTACGTGATTATATGGTGTATCAACCGAAACATCGGGTCCAACGTCCTCCTTATTTTTGCATTATTGACGAAATTGATTCGGTATTAATTGATGAAGCGAAAACGCCACTTATTGTGGCCAATTCTTCGACAGTTGGGTCGAATCTTCATTACATTTGTGCGGAAATGATGAAGCGCTTACGTGAAGAAGAAGATTATGTCGTTGATATCGAATCAAAGGCTGTTCATTTTACCGATGATGGCGTAGAAAAAATTGAAAACGCTTTTGGCATTGATAATTTATTTGACCTAAAACATCAAACGTTGCAACATTACATGCTGCAAGCGTTAAAAGCACACGCCACGCTTCATCGAGACGTTGACTACATTATCCAAGACGGCAAAATCCAGCTGGTTGACTTATTTACCGGTCGTGTAATGGACGGCCGAACGTATACAGAAGGGCTTCATCAAGCGATGGAAGCAAAAGAAGGCCTTCTGATTACTGCCGAAAACAAAACACAAGCGACGATTACGATTCAAAACTATTTTCGTATGTACCCAGTCATTTCTGGTATGACCGGAACCGCCAAATTAGAAGAACGCGAATTCCAAACGGTATACCAAATGGAAGTCATTCAAATTCCAAAAAATCAACCGTCTAATCGCATCGATTATCTGGATGTAGTGTATCGTACTCAAGAAGAAAAATATAACGCAGTCTTAGAAAAAGTCATGACGTTACATAAAAAGAAACAACCTGTTTTAATCGGTACGTCGTCGATACAACAATCAGAACAGCTCGCAACGTTATTAACAGAAAAACAGTTATCTTTTAACTTATTAAATGCAAAAAACGCTGAAAAAGAAGCGGAATTAATCGCAAAAGCCGGGCAAATGGGACAAATAACAATTGCGACAAACATGGCTGGACGTGGAACCGATATTATTCTTGGTCGCCGTGTGTCGGAATTAGGTGGTTTATTCGTCATCGGGACAGAACGACATGCGAGCAGACGAATCGATAAACAATTAAAAGGTCGTGCTGCTCGTCAAGGAGACCCGGGTGAAACACAATTTTTTATTTCGTTACAAGATGAACTATTTATCCGCTACGCTGCCGAAAAATTAGAGAAAGTTCAATCGATGGTGCACACCGATGAAACAGGACGAATTCTTGATAAACATATTCACACATTTGTTGATGAAGTACAAAAAATTTCCGAAGGCCATCATTTTACGGTGCGCGAGTATAACTTAACGTTAGATGACCAAATTAACGACCAACGAAAAGTAATCTATCATTTGCGCAATCAAATTTTACAAACGGAAGATTTAGCGGATGAACTTATTCCACTTATCGAACAAATCATTTGGAAAAAAATCGAGACAGTTTGTCCAAAAACGTCGTTAAAAGATGAGTGGGATTTACATCACGTCCAAACACTCTTCCATTCTTTCATCCATCCTCCACTCGATATGACATTTTTTGATGACATAGAAGATGTGCATCAATTAAAAGACAAGTTATCGCCACTCGTGGAAGATTATACGATGAAAGTAACGTTTTACTGCCGGGCTCGTTCGATTATGAAGCCATTAAAACAATCCACGTTAGAAACGATAGACAGGTACTGGCTTATGCATTTAGAAACGATGTCTCGATTTAAAGAAGGATTAGGATTACTGAGTTATGCGCAAGAAGATCCGATTCGTGCATACCAACAAGAAGGGTTTAAATTATTTAACCAAATGTATGAGCAACTGCTGTACGATTTGGCGATTCATACGCAAAACATTGTGAAAGATTATGAAGAAAGGAGCGGTGAAAATGTTACCTTTTACTAGACTAACCATCACTCCTCAACCAGTTTCAACAAATAACGAAATGATGCTATCGATTCATCCGTCTTGGAATTTATCAACAGAAGATACATACGTCTATCGTTTTTTAAATCGCCACTTGCCACCTGTGTCTGGTATCGAACTAGCAGAAATGAATTTAAAACAAACGGAACGTGGCATTTATACGACGGTATTTATTCGCAACGGAACGAGCAAATCGTTATCTTTGCAAGAAGAGACACTTGTTCTTTACCGCGGTTCGGATCGTGTGGCACGAGAAAAATTTAATTTTCAAACAATCGGAGAACTTCCTCCTTTTTCAAATCGTCCGTGGACATTTTTCTTTCGAAAAGAAATATTGCTACTAGATGTGCCGATGAATGATAAAAATTGGACATTGTCATTTGAATCAAGAGACGAAGATTTTTCTTTATCGCTTGATTTAGAAAATAGTTGGCAACATTCAATGTCAGCAAGCGGACTAAAACGACTATTAAAATTAATCGATACGTTAAAAAAACCAAAACAGGGGACACTTTCGTTTGAAGGATTGCAGTTTTATGAAAAAAATGGAGCAATGGTATTACTTTTTTTAATTCGAAACGCAACAGATAAGGATTATTTCCTGTCGACGATTCGTTGTACGGTAATAGATGACGATAAACGACCTATTGCCGTTGGTACGTTTGACCTTGGTTCCCTTCGTATTCATCCAAAAACGAGCAAACCGTGGTCGCTTATTTTTTCCAATGAACAAATATTAACGAAAATTTTTAATCCTTTTAAAAAATGGTCAATTTCGATTACATTAAATAGTGATTAATTACTATCACTTGACAATTTTATACTTTTAAATTAATCTAAAAGTTAAGTATTATTAGGTTATTACTAACTACTGATAAAGGCAAACTTACTGAAAGGTAAGGACGCAAAACTACAGGCCTACAGTGTGTGAACCAAGGCGGCTGAGTTACCAAAGGGGAAGTAGAATTCATTTAAATGGGAATTTCCTTCTTTCTCTTTTGGGCCCTTATCAAGAGCAAAGGCTCAATTTAGGAGAGGTGACAAAAAAATGAATAACATTGCAATTATTGACGATCATCAATTATTTCGTGAAGGATTACGACAAATTTTAATCCAAGATCAAAACAGTAACGTCCAATCATACAGTAGCCAAGCACTATCGATTCAAGACGTCATTCAAACAGAACCTGACGTTATTTTATTGGACGACTCAATTTCAGAAAATCCATTTAAATTAATTCGACTTTTCTCTAAAAAATTAGCAAACACAAAAATTGTGATGCTAACTATTAATCCTCAACACGATCGAGTTTTAAAGGCGCTCGATTTAGGGATTAATGGGTATATTTTAAAAGACACAGATATTCATACACTCTATGAATGTTTGGAAACAGTAGATAATAATCAAAATTATATCCATCATAAAATATCGAACATTTTACTAGAAGAATATCGTAAAATTACTTCATCTCCAGCAGATACAATTAGTCTCCAAGAAGACTTGGCCTATTCGCCACCGTATCATTTATTATCAAAACGGGAATGTGAAATTTTACAATTGTTAAGCGAAGGAATGTCCAATCGTGCCATTGGTCATGAATTATCTATTAGTGAAATGACAGTAAAAAACCACGTTTCTAACATTATGAAAAAAATTAATGTACGCGACCGGACAGGTGCTGTGTTAAAAGCAATCAAGTTAGGCTGGGTACGATTTAGCTACCAAGAAACAAGGGAAAAAGACAACATCGGATAAGCCCTGTATACATACAGGGTTTTTTCATTGCAAAAAAGATGGCTATTACACGTCTTTTCGAGTACTATTAATGTAAGGTATGGATATTATTATAGAGAAAAAGGAGATGGACTTATTTTCATGAACCACATCATTCTCGTCCCTCTTGATGGATCTCAAGCTTCATTAAAGGCATTATCATTCGCTATCACAACAGCAAAGGCATTTCAAGATGACCTTTTGTTACTGCATGTCATACAAGACGATTGCAACCATGATGACGTTTTTATCGAAGCAGAAAAAATGCTTAAAGAAGCAACAGTAACGTATACAAGCAAATTTCGAACAGGCATCCCACCAATTGAAATTGCGGATGAAGCAAAAGAACAAAATGTTCGCCAAATCATTATGGGATCATTAGGAATGAACCCACAAGTTAGCTACGCATTAGGAAGCGTCAGCGAACGCGTCATTCCATTAGCACCATGCCCGGTTACATTTGTATCGTAAGAAAGCACCATGTCACCCGATGACATGATGCTTTTTTTATAAAAAAGCGGAGGGAGCTTGGGTATAGGCGACAAGCATAAGAATGAGGTGACTTTTCCTCATGGAGCAAGATGCCTTATGACTCGAGCCTATAGCGCCCGGAGCTAGATTAATAAAAAAGTGGAGGGTGGCTCGTTCACCGACAGAGTAATAAGGCGCTCAATGGAAGAGGTGCCTCTTTGCCTCTGGAATTGGGTGACTTATTACAGCAGTCGCTAGCCCATCGGAGCTGGATTATAAAAAAGCGGAGGGGATTTTTATGGGTTTGAAACAAAAATTGTTTCAACGTTTAGAACAATTGTACCCGTCGATGGTACAGTTACGGCGATATTTTCATCAATACCCGGAAGTTTCGTTTCATGAATTTAAAACAGCTCAAACAATCGCTACGTTTTATGAAAATGTACAAATCCCTATTCGCACCAATGTAGGAGGGAATGGCATTGTCGCAACGATTAAAGGAGAAAAACCCGGAAAAACAATTGCGTTGCGAGCAGATTTTGATGCATTACCAATTCAAGATTTAAAAGATGCGGATTATCGATCGAAAGTTCCGGGTGTGATGCATGCTTGTGGGCACGATGGACATACGTCTACTCTTCTTCACCTTGCACGAACGTTTGCAGAATTACGACATGAGCTTGCTGGTACGTTCGTTTTCATTCACCAACATGCGGAAGAAATGAATCCAGGTGGAGCAAAATCGATGATTGAAGCTGGTTGTCTAGAAGGAGTCGATGCCATTTTTGGCACGCATTTATGGTCGCTTAGTCCATTAGGAGAAATCGGTTATCGAAGCGGTCCGATTATGGCTGCTGCGGACCGATTTGAAATTGAAATTTTCGGACAAGGTGGACACGGAGCTGCACCACACGAAGCAAAAGATGCGATTGTGATCGGTGCCCAAGTGATTACCGCTTTGCAAACTATTGTGAGCCGAAATATTAACCCGATTCAATCAGCTGTATTATCTGTCGGGTCATTAGAAGCAAAAAATGCGTTTAACATTATCGCAGACCATGTGACGATGTCTGGAACAACACGTTCGTTTGCTCATGACGTTCGCGAACAATTAAGTAAAGATATCGATCTTGTATTAAAAGGCCTTACAACAGCATTTGGGGCTCATTATGATTATGAGTTTATCCATGGATATCCACCTGTCATAAATGACCCAACTATGACCGATTTATTAAAACAAAGTTGTCAAACGGTGCCACACATTACCCCAAGGAACATTGAACCAAAAATGATTGGAGAAGATTTTGCGTATTATTTAGAAGAAGTACCGGGTAGCTTCTTTTTTACCGGTGCTCGTCCTAAAGGTGTTGTGTACCCGCACCATCATCCAAAATTTGATTTTGACGAACGAGCAATGTTATACGCCAGCCAAACATTGGGCGCAGTTGCCATCGACGCAGCAAGTGCGGAGTGCTAATCTGTTCTCACCATCATCAACAAAAGGACCTGCTGCCAGGTCCTTTTGTCATTTTCCACGAATACTTTTTATACACACGATAACCACTCATCGACACGCCCACGGTTGATGCTCCTAGAAATACGGAGTCGCTGCAAATCTATAATCCTTTTACATTCGTTCGTTTTTTAGCTGTTCCATTTTTTTTAATCACTTTCACGAGTTTTTCTACTACTTGATACAACCCGCCATACCCGTATAGTATAAATCAAGCCTAGCGCTCCGATTAAGGCAGAACATTGTTCGTATCCGATTTGCATGCTGTCATTAACTGTCCGTCTAAATAAATTAAAAATGGTTGACACGTATTAGAGCCCATGCTTTTTCACAAGATACCCGACTGTTTGGAAAAAATAAAAACTTAAGGACAGCGAGGACATCCACATCGCGTGGATTAAAAGTCGCCAATCGCCAAGCATTTTTGGTGGCATGACCGACATTGCTTTTATGAAATGTTTAATCTCTGCGGCCATTTTCCATATTTCTTGATAAAACCGTTCGAGCTGTGCGCGATAGTCCGGAAAACGTTGTTGTAGGTTTTGTAAATGTTCCTCACGATTTCGTTTAAACACAATCGAATGTGGATTGTCTGGCAAATGAATCTTCATCACTTCTTCTAAACACGTAGCATCAAACGAAAGGTTCAATTTTTCTGCAATAATGTCATGGGCGCCACCTTTTTCAAAGCCCATTCCGAGTGTCACACCAACTGGAAATAAAACTTCCCAGCTGAACCGCCCCTTCATTGAACCCTTCGAATACTGTCACGTCATGCGTTTCACTTAATAAGGCCCCTGCTTGTTAATCTACACCTATGTCGCCTCCGATTACCATAACTGATTCTCGCACGATTGCTCCCCTTCATTTGTACAAATAATATACATTTATCCTATAAAAATCACGCAGAAACGTTATACTAAAAAAACCTTTCATTTTCTCCTATCGTAAGAAAATGAAAGGTTTCCGTTATTATTTAATCGCAAACATTATTTCTGTTTCACACACGAGTTCATCGTCGACTGAGGCAATGGCTTTTCCTTTACCCATTGGTCCTTTGACGCGGATAATTTCTACTTCTAATTTTAACGTATCTCCAGGGCGAACTTGTCTTTTAAAACGACAACGATCGATTCCTGTAAAAAAGGCTAATTTCCCTTTGTTTTCTTCTTTCGCTAAAATTGAAATGGCGCCTACTTGCGCCAACGCTTCGACGATTAACACGCCAGGCATTACTGCAAATTCAGGAAAGTGACCTTGGAAAAATGGTTCATTCGCCGTAACATTTTTAATGCCTACTGCTTTTTTTCCTTCTTCCATTTCGAGCACCTTATCGACAAGCAAAAATGGATAGCGATGTGGAATAATAGCTTTAATTTCTTCAATATTTAACATACTGGTTGCTCTCCTTTCCTACCTTAATTGATTAATAAGGCCTGACATTTGATCGGTCATCGTCAAGGCACGCGCGCTAAATTGGTAAGCGCGTTGTGTCGACATCAATTCTGAAATTTCCTTTGTCATGTTCACATTCGATTGCTCGAGTACCTTTTGTTGGATACCGGCAGCTGTTGCATTAACCGGAACAATAATTGCTCCTTGCTGCAAACCTGGCACGTTCGGTAACGCAAAATTTTGGTCCCCGACCGAACGAAGCACTTGCGGGCGCGTAATTTCTACGACATTTAAAGCACCTGCATTGACCGTTGTCCCGTCTAAACGAGTGACAAACAATGAACCATCTTCTTGTAAGTCAATGCTTTTAAAATCGCGCGGAATAAAAATGTCACCAGTTGTCCCTTGCACGGGGAACCCTTCACTTGTCACTAAACGCATGACACCTGTGTTTCCGACATTTTGTAAATAAAAAGCACCTTTACGTGTATATTCCGTTTGAACTTGTCCACCACGTTCTGCTTGGACGGTAAAAAATTGATAATCATTTGGTAAGGCGAAATCCAACTCGCGGTCTGTTGTTTTTAATGCACCTTTTTCCAAATTCAGCGTCGTTTGGGAGACGCGTGCACCAGAACCACGACGAATGCCATTTAACGTTAAACGACCTTCTTCTTGTGCTGGTACTGGTTGATTGTTAATTTGTTGGACTAATAAATCTGAAAAGCGCGCCTCACGACTTTTAAATCCTGCGGTGTTTGAGTTAGCTAAATTGTTTGTAATCGTATTTAACTTATTTTGTAATTGCCCCATCGTAACTGAGGCCGTCATTAACGAATGTTGCATAGTGCCTCCTATCTAAGTCGCCCGATTTCGTTTACGGTTTTTTCAAGATTTCTATCGTACGCTTGTAATATTTTTTGGTTCGCTTCAAATGCTCGGTATGAACTCATCATATCGGTCATATTTTGCTCAATATTGACATTCGATCGCTCGATAAATCCTTGTTCGACCGAATAGGCGATATTCGGATTGGCTTGGACGGGTTGGGCATTCCCACCTTCTAAACGAAACAGATGGTTTCCTTCTTTTACAAGTTGATTCGGATTATCGATATATACGATATTTAATTGTCCACTATTTTGTCCTGCTTGTGTAAACACTGTCCCGTCTTGCGTCACAGTAAATTGATCATTTTCTACGGTAATCGGTTGATTTTGTGTATTTAGCACGCGCAATCCTTCTGCCGTTGTTAAAAACCCATCGTTATCAACGGTAAAGGAACTATTTTTCGTATAACGAATTTGATTATTGGCATCGCGGACCGCATAAAATAACGATCCTTGTGCATCCGGAACGTTTCGTGTTACGAGTGCTAAGTCAGAACGATTGCTCGTTTCTTGTAACCCGCCTTGTTTAAAATTCGGTGTCACTTCTTGTACGTATACACCCGTACTCATTTCCCCAATTCGCGTTAACGTTTGTGTTACCGTTTTTGGTCCTTTATTGTTTTCTAAACGGTCAATGACCATTTTCGGAAAACTACGGACAGAAGAACGGTCTTCTTTATAACCTGGTGTTTGCACGTTTGCTAAGTTGTTCGTTAACATTTGTTGGCGTCGTTGATGGGCAATCATTCCAGCGGCTGCTGTATAAAATCCTCGAATCAATCAGGCCACCTCCTTTTGCGATTAGCTTAGACGGCGTTTAGCGATTTTATCTAAATGCTCTAACATAATGCCTGTTCCGCGTGCAACGCAGTTCATTGGCTCTTCTGCCACTAAAACAGGAACTTTTAATTCTTCTGCTAGCAATTGATCTAAGCCGTGAAGAAGCGCTCCCCCACCAGTTAAAATAACACCACGGTCAATAATATCTGCTGATAATTCTGGCGGTGTTTTTTCAAGCACTGCTTTTGCTGCATCGACAATAAGCATCACACTTTCTTTTAATGCTTCTTGAATTTCGGCAGATTCTACCGTAATTGTACGTGGTAATCCAGAGACTAAATCGCGTCCACGGATTTCGATTTCTTCATTACGTCCACCAGGGAAAGCAGTCGCAACGCCCATCTTAATATTTTCTGCTGTACGTTCTCCAATTAATAATTTATACTTATGTTTAATAAATTGAAGAATGTCTTGGTCGAAACGATCCCCTGCTACTTTAATCGATTCGCTCGTTACAATATCTCCCATCGAAAGAACTGCAACATCTGTCGTTCCGCCACCGATATCAATTACCATATTCCCGCTTGGCTGAAAAATATCCATTCCAGCGCCGATTGCTGCAATTTTCGGTTCTTCTTCTAAAAATACTTTCTTCCCGCCGCTTTTTTCTGCAGCTTCGCGAATTGCTTTTTGCTCGACGCTTGTTACGTTTGTTGGGCAACAAATTAACATACGCGGCTTTACAAATAATCCATTTATATCATTAATGCGATTGAAAAATGCTCGTAACATTTGTTCTGTAATATCAAAGTCAGCAATGACACCGTCTTTTAATGGACGAATCGCCACAATATTTCCCGGTGTACGTCCAACCATACGATACGCTTCTTCTCCAACCGCTAATGCCTTCCCAGTAGTTTTATCTATAGCAACGACAGAAGGCTCATTTAAAACGATTCCTTTTCCTTTTACGTAAATGAGAACATTCGCTGTTCCTAAGTCAATCCCAATATCCTTTGAAAACATGTTATTGAATCCTCCCTAAATTTTTACAATATGTTCAACCGTCACATATCTACCTAATTATATAGTTTAACACAAATGGAATAGGATAAGTTCAACTTTTATTGTAAATTTTTAAAAGTTTTTTCGAAAGGGAGAACTCATTATTGATTTTGTTTATTTTCATACTTTTTTCGGGTTGCTTCCCCGCCGCGAAGGTGTCTAATCGACTTATGGTAATCTAATATTTCTTTCACTTCATTAGCTAATTCTATATTGATTTCAGGTAAACGCTCTGTTAGATCTTTATGCACCGTACTTTTTGAGACACCAAACTCTTTTGCAATCATTCGGACGGTCTTTCGTGTTTCCACGATATATTTTCCAATCTTGATTGTTCTTTCTTTGATGTAATCGTGCACGCCACTCGCCTCCTAAACTCATAGGTAAGAGGAGTGTTCAAGACCCAAGAAGGAAATGCATCGTTTGGCGTAATGAAAAAGATGTTAAACTTTAATTCTTCTTAACTCTAAAACAAAACCCTCTTTTTTTGAAAAGTTGTCTCAATGACACCATATGAAAGAAAATAGGATTTTATGAATGTATCATGCGAATAACCAGCACATAGAAAAAATATCTCTTATAAAAAAATGAGTATGATGCATGAATTTTTATCACTTTGAAAATCATCTTGAACTAAAAAATAGCCATCCGTTCTATCATTTTTGAACAGATGGCTATTCCTAAACGTTATGCGTTATTCGATTGGTTTTCTTTTAATGCTGGTGTTTCTTCTGTTTTATTTTGTTGAGAATTAGATGGTGCTTTGTTGTCTTCTTCTGGTTTTTCTTCACGTTTTTCCTCTGGTTTTTCATCTGGTTGTTCTTCTTGTTCTGCTGCTTTTATAGAAGAAATAGATTGGTTGAATACAGTTGCAGGGTTTTGTGCTTTTCCATCGACACGCACTTCAAAATGAAGATGTACCCCTAAATCTTTATTAAACGTATTGCGTCCTGCTTTTGCGATTGCATCGCCTTGTTTCACTACTTGTCCTTCGGTTACGTTTACGTCGCTAAGCGCTTGGTAGTGAGTTGTGACGTTGTTTGTATGTTCAATCGTCACAATTTGACCAAATAAAGAGTCTTGCTCTACTTTCGTAACGGTTCCTGATAATGCAGCTAACACATCAAACAATTCGCCACTTTGCTTGCTTACGTCAATCCCTTTGTTTTGGTAATAGACGTTATCATACATTACAATCGCTTTCTCCCGCTCTGCCTCTGTAGATGCTTGGTCATAAAACGGACGTTTGATTTCGATTGTTTGTTGGTCTTTTACCGGCCATTTTAACGTTTCTTTTTGCTTTGATACTGCTAATGATTCTTCTTCCAATTTTTGCGTGTCTTTTGGCGTAGATAGGTTCGTTTCCGCGTTTTCTCCATCATTTTTGAAATATAAAATGCCGGTTAACACTATTGATGCAATCAACAAATAAAGAGCAGGGATGACATACTTCTTGCGCATATAGCGGCGCCACTTCGTCATTCGTACTGTTTTTTGCTCTCCATCTTTCATTCCTCATCACCTCATGAGCCATTGTCGGCAAATAAGGTGTGCTTTATACGTCTTTTTTTATTTTTTTGTTATTTTTGCTACAAACGGTTCCGCTGTAACAATTTCAATACCTTGGTAGTAATGTTTCGCAATTTGATCGTATGTGTTTCCTTGTTGTGCCATCCCGTTTGCTCCAAACTGACTCATGCCAACACCGTGCCCGTATCCTTTTGTCGTAATTTCAATTTGGTCGCCAACTTTTTTCCATGTAAAATCACTCGAGCGAAGCTGTAACGTTTCGCGAATTTGTCGTCCGGTAAATGTTTTTCCGTTAATCGATACTTCCGCAATCCGATTTCCTTTCGTTCGTTTCACAATTTTGCCTACTTGTTCGTCTGTTACTTGCACACCAAGCAATTGCTCAAAGGTCGCTAATGGAATGGAAACGGCTGTTTGATAATTCGGCGCTTGTTTATCCCACGGACTCCCTACGCTACGTAAATAGGGATATTCTCCTCCCCAATATTCTTCTGAGTTTTCGGTGTAGCCATTACTCGTAGAAAAAAAGGAAGCCGTAATTGGTTCGTTATTGTACGTTAAAATTTGCCCTTTCGTTTCTTCGACGGCACGAGTAATTTTTTTCATCTTCCAGTCGTAGTCGTTTTTCCATAATGCTTGTAGTTCATCATCGCTGTGATAGACTTGATGCTTTACTGTATCTGTTACGTGCGCTCCGCCCGTTGCTGTTCCTTCTGGTTGTGCGGTCATGACACGAATGACATATGTACGAGCTGTTAAGGCTTGTGCTTTTAATGCTTCTAATTCAAAATCTGCTGGCATTTCGCTAGCGACGACACCACGTACATAATCTTCTAACATGACTTCTTCTGTTGTCCCCCTTTTTTCTCGCCACACTTTTACCGACATCGAAAGCGGAACCGTTTCTGGTAAAGATTCTTTCGATGTAGGGACTGTTTGTTCCCCCATCTTTTCTTGTTTTTCTAACACAAGGAGTGAAGGGATAAGGAGTACCATCACCATTAACACGATAAAAAAAAGCAAAACCCGTTTACCTCTCATCCTGTAACCTCCTTCTTCTGTACAAAGTATGAGAGAAAAACAGATTTAAGAACAAAAAAAACTAGGAGTGTGCTCCTAGTTTTTCACTTTATACGTGTGTTTCACTTGCTTCTACTACTTCCTTTGTATCTTCTTCCTCAATACGTTCAATATCGGCACCTAATTGTGCTAATTTTTCTGCAAAGTTTACATAACCGCGGTCGATATGGTGCAATCTAGTAATACGAGTATGGCCTTCTGCGACTAAACCAGCTAACACAAGCGCAGCACCAGCACGTAAATCCGTTGCTTGCACTTCTGCTCCTTGCAATTCGTTTGGTCCTGTCACAATTGCCGTACGTCCTTCAATTTTCACGTTCCCGTTCATCCGACGAAATTCTTCTACGTGCATGTAACGATTTTCAAATACCGTTTCCGTAATCATCGACGTTCCGTTTGCTTTTAAAAATAACGCCATCATTTGCGCTTGCATATCCGTTGGAAAACCTGGATGCGGCATTGTTTTAATATCAACCGGTAATAATGTCTCTGGACCAACGACACGTAAACCATTTGGTTCTTCTAAAATCTTCACACCCATTTCTTCTAATTTCGCAATAACAGGGCGTAAAGAATCCGCTTTTACGCCTTCTACTAAGACATTTCCACCTGTTAGGGCACCTGCCACTAAGAACGTTCCCGCTTCAATTCGGTCATGAATCACTTCATGTACAGCACCGTGAAGCTCACGAACTCCTTTGATTGTAATCGTACTCGAACCAGCACCATGGACGTGTGCACCCATCGCATTTAAATAGTTTGCTAAACAATCAATTTCTGGCTCTCTTGCAGCGTTTTCAATCGTCGTCACACCGTCTGCTAACACGGCAGCAGTCATAATGTTTTCCGTTGCACCTACGCTCGGAAAATCTAAATATACTTTCGCTCCTTTTAAGCGACCTTTTACTTTTGCTTCAATAAAGCCATTCTCGATGGTTGTTTCTGCTCCCATCGCTTCGAATCCTTTTAAATGTTGGTCAATCGGTCTGCTTCCGATGGCACAGCCACCCGGTAATGCAATACGAGCAACACCCATGCGTGCCAAAATAGGCCCCATTACTAAGACAGATGCTCTCATTTTCCCAACGTATTCAAATGGTGCTTCTGTTGCTAGTGGTTTCGTCGCATCTACGACTACTTTTTCGCCGTCAAATTCCACATTTACGTTTAAATTACGAAGTACTTCGTTAATAGTATATACATCAGCTAGGGCAGGAACATTTAAAATGGTGCTTTTTTCTCTACTTGCTAAGATTGATGCAGCAAGAACGGGCAAAACGGCATTTTTTGCACCTTCTACTCTTACAGTCCCATTTAAGCGCCTCCCGCCACGGACGATAATCTTTTCCAACCTCTTCCCCTCCACGTCCATGTTAGTTATCTCTTTTTAATATTCTGTTGTAATGATTGGTGTCCCGATTGTGACATGTATTTGATCGTTTTTTTGTAATTTCATTGATAATTGTACGTTCATTTTTCGCTCTCTAACGAGGATGAACGCCTTCCAGTATTTAATATATGCAGATGTTGAAATAAACGTTTCTTCATTCATTTCTTCCACTGAAGTCGCATGCAATGTATGTAAAAAAGAAGAAACTTTTTCTTTCACAGCAACATTCATTTTATCACCGAGATGACCATTTATACAAGTATAGAAATGAACATTTTTTAACATAGGGTCAGAAAATTTTCGGTATTGATCTAAAAATGAAAAATAAAGCAGGTGGACATCTTTTGAACCTGTTACTTGTCCAGATTGTTCATACCAAACAACCATCTGAAATTTGCCGTTTTTTTCAACCCAGTACAAATGAGCGATTTCTTTCGTTGCTCCTTTCTCTACTTGTGCCATTGTATGTACGACATTTCCTCTTTTCTCCGTCGTTAGTGGCAAATAGTCAAACGCTTGTTGCCATCGATTATATGTTTGGTGTAATGCTTCCTTTGATTGAAACGTCCACGTTCCTTTTACACGAAGTGAAAGTTGTTCTCCAACTATATCTTCACGCAAAAATAGTTTTTGAAACGTAAAAAGTGGTCGGACAACTTCCGACTGCATGTAAGCGCCTTGTCCAAGAAACAAAACCCAAATAAAAAGTAGCATCATTGTCTTTCCCAACTTCTTCCCCTCCTGCTACTAGTGTAGGAGGAGAAACGCCATTTTAACCACAGAACAACTCGCACTTTTTAGACAAAAAGCGCAGAGGGGCTCGTTCACCGACAGAGTAATAAGGCGCGCGATGGAAGAGGCGTCTCTTTGCCTCTGGAATCGGGTGACTTATTACGGCAGTCGGTAGCCCCGCGGAACTGGATTAGACAAAAAGCGTAGGGCGCCTACATTAAATAAAAAATAAATATTGCAGACGGTTTGACCAGACAAAGTAATCCAATAAAAAATTCGCAACTATCGATGAAATTACTACCGTAAGTAGCACAATTAAGACTTTTGCCTTAGTTCCTTTGGGCTGTTGAAAGAAAACTTCCCAGCGAACGGTTTGCAATGCCCAAAATGTGATGATTAGCATGATCAAATGCACCACCATGCTTACAATCGCGTCGACTCCAAATGCTACATCCATTCCCTTCACCCTTTCCGAACAAAAGAAAAGGACACCAAACGGCATCCTTCTTTGTTCAGTTTCTTGCCATACTTCTGTTTTCTATATTATAGGAAGAAAAAGAAATTTTCCAAGTTAAATGCTGATTGAAAAATATCTAACGCTTGTTGCGGGATAATACCTAATAATATTGTACCAATCGCACATAAAACCGCAACTATTCCAATCGTTACTGGGGTGGAATACGTTGTATTCGTTGTGGCTGGTCGGAAGTACATCGCAACAAACACTTTAAAGTAGTAGAAATAAGAAATAACGGTAGTTGCCATCATAACAGAAGCGATAATATATTGCTCTGTTGTGAGCGCACCGATTAAAATCCACACTTTCCCCATAAACCCGACTGTCCCAGGGATTCCCGCTAAGGACAATAAGAAAATAGCCATTAAAAATGCGAAAAATGGAGATTTTTTACTTAACCCTTTAAAGCTGTCGATTTGTTCATCTTTTTCTTTCATTGTCACGTAATGAATAATCGCAAACGCACCAAGGTTCATCAATGCGTACCCGACTAAATAAAACCAAATGCTACTAACTGCAAATTCATTTGGTGCCCCACTTGTAAAGCTAAGAAGTGGAACGAGTAAATAACCGGCATGCGCAATCGACGAATACGCAAATAACCGTTTCATATTTTTTTGTTTCAATGCTACGGTATTACCGATAATCATCGTTAATGCGGCTACAATAAGTAACAGCCATTGAACAGAAGGTAATAGCGCTTCTATGTAGCCATTTTGATCGATTCCTTTTGGGATAAAAATGAACACGGTAAAGAAAATCCGTAATAGTAAGGCGAATCCTGCTGCCTTCGATACGACACTTAAAAATGCCGTTACTGGTGTTGGTGCACCTTCGTACACGTCTGGTGCCCACATATGAAACGGTACCGTGGCAATTTTAAACGTAATCCCAACAAAAATCATAAAAAATGCAATGAGTAACAAAAACGAATGATTAATTGCGACATCTGTTTGCATCATTTGTGCGATGCTATACAGATTGGTTTGTCCGGTAACACCGAATAAATAACTAATTCCAAATAATAAAATCGCACTCGCAATTCCGCCGTTAATTACGTATTTTAATGCAGCTTCATTTGATTTGATGCTCTGCTTGTTCATTCCCGCTAACACATAACTAGAAAGCGATAATAACTCAAGCCCGATATACATTGTGATTACATCTGCACTAGACGCAACGAACATCGCGCCAAGTAAAGCAGCTAACATTAAATAATAAAATTCACCGTGGTATGCTTTTGTTACGACTGAACTGTTTATATTCACTGCAAGTAGTAAAACAAAAAGCGCCCCAACAAGGAAAATCATTTTAAATAAAACGGCAAATCCATCGACGACAAACGTATCAAACAAAATGGATACAGGGTCTTGACCGATTTCTTGAACAAGGAAAAAGAGTGCAACGATGATTCCGACGATTCCTAGATAAGCGAGTATGCTACGATTCGTTTCTTTTTTCATAAATAAGTCGATGAGCGAAAGAAGGGTAGCAACTCCTAAAATAATGAATTCTGGGGCCATCGCTCCCCAATTATAACTAAGTAGCGTATCAAGATTCATAATCCGTTACCCCCCTATTCCTAAAAGAATCGTTTCAAGAACCGTTTCTAGCGGTTGGGCTAACACATTTGGATAAATACCGATAAAGACAATAAACGCTAACAATACGAGAACAGGAATGTACTCCCATCCTTTCATATCTTGTGCGTCTTTCCATGTGTCACGCACTTTTCCAAACGTCACCGCAAGGGTTGCTTGCAATAAGTAGACCGCTGTTAAAATGATCCCAATAATTCCGATGTATCCAATCGCCGGCATTGCTTTAAATACACCGATAAAGGCTTGCAACTCACTAATGAATCCACTCATTCCCGGTAACCCGAGAGAAGCCATGGCTGCTGTAAGTAAAAACCCCGAAAAGATCGGCATCGATTTTGCTAATCCACCGAGATGCGGAATCGATGTGGTGCCAGTTCGTTCTAATAAAATACTAATTAGGAAAAACAGCAACGCGGAAATAAATCCGTGTGAAATGACTTGGAAAATAGCCCCTTGAACCCCTGCTGTTTGTAAGCTAGCAAGACCGAGTAGCACAATTCCCATATGCGAAATACTCGAATACGCCATCACTAACCGTAAATCTGTTTGAATAAACGCAATCAAAGCACCGTACAGTAAGTTGATTAATCCTAAAATCGCAATCAGAAGTGCAAATCGTGAAAACTCTTCCCCAAACATGCCAACGTTAAAACGAATTAACCCATACGCCCCGATTTTTAGTAAAATACCGGAGTGAATCATTACGACTGCAGGGCTTGCTTGGCTATGCACTTTTAGCATCCACGTATGCAATGGGAAAATCGGTAATTTTACGCCAAAAGCAATCAGTAGCGCAAGAAACATTCCTGTTCGAAATGCGGCAGATATCGTCATGCTTTCGTCTGGAAGTTGGAAAATCGTTTGTAATTCTGTCATGTTTGCCGTTCCCGTTTTCACATATAGCGTAAGGAATGCAAGTAACAAGACGGCTGAACCGAGCCCGTTATAAATAACGAAACTAAACGCTGCTCGTTCGCGCTCTAATTCGCCCCATTTTCCGATTAAAAAGAACATTGGCACTAACGTAATTTCAAAGAAAATAAAGAATAAAAAGAGATTGTCACTCGCAAATACGCCGAGCATCCCTAGTTCTAACAATAAAAACAAGGAAAAGTACATCCGCAATTGTTTTTTGACATGAATCGAAGCAATGGCTGCTACTGTTGCAACAATCGCGGTTAATACTAATAACAGCATTTGTAAACTAGATACACCAAGTTCATACGATAACGTATATGTTGTACCAGTTAAATCCCCAGTGCCAAACGTAATCCATTTCACTGTTTCCGCAAATTGTGGCTGTAACGATTGAAAGTCAAATTGCGTCCACGCATACAGAACGAGCGCAAGCGGTGGAATAGTACCGACGATTCCGATTGTTTTCGCTAACGTATCATTCGTTTTTGGTACAAACAATAAAACGATGACCCCAAGTAGCGGGGAGAAAATAATCCAGGAAAGTAATGCATCCATCATTTAAAATACCCCCCCGTCATAGCGATAACGACGACCATCACGGCAAAACCGATAAAGGCAACTGCACCATACGTTTGTACTTGACCATTTTGTAATCGCGACCCAACATTTCCGATACCTCGTGTTATCCCAGCCGTTGCTTGAACAGCACCTTCGACCACGATTTCATCGACATATTGTAAAAATCGGCTACATGCGCGCACAGAACGTACGACAACCGCATCATATAATTCATCGATATAATATTTGTTGAATAAAAGACGGTAAAGCCCTGGAACAGCATGTGCAAATGTGTCTTTCGATAACGATTTTTTCGCATACATGAGATACGCTAAAAAAATTCCGAATAAAGACACTGCTACCGTTACAACGACAATCCATGCTGGACCGTGCGCTGTTTCTTGTACGTATGGTGTTCCTTCTCGTAACCAATCTGCTAAAAATGTTCCGAACCATGGTGTATTAATATATCCTGCAAAAATCGCAAGTACTGCAAGCACCATCATCGGGATCGTCATGACGCTTGGCGATTCTTTTACGTCTACTTGGTTGCCACGACTTTCCCCGGAAAATACCATAAAGAAAAGGCGGAACATATAAAATGCTGTAAAGAATGCCGCAAGCACAGCTAATGTAAATAAGCCGTAACGACCGTCCGCATACGTTGCCATAATGATTTCATCTTTACTAAAAAACCCTGATAGTAACGGGAATCCAGAAATCGCTAACGTTCCGATTAAAAAGAGTGGACCGGTTACTTTTAACTTTTTCCATAAACCGCCCATTTCGTCAATGTTTTGCGTACGCACCGCATGAATGACACTACCTGCTGCTAAGAACAATAACGCTTTAAAAAAGGCATGTGTCGTTAAATGGAACACCCCAGCAACGTACCCAGTTGCTCCTAACGCAAGCATCATGTAACCGAGTTGCGAAACAGTTGAATATGCTAACACCCGTTTAATATCTTTTTGCACTAACCCGATTGATGCCGCAAAAATGGCAGTAAATCCACCGGTTACAGCTACTACAGTTAACGCTGTTTCACTTGCTAAGAAAACAGGATACACCGCTGCCACTAGATATACCCCCGCCGCAACCATCGTCGCTGCGTGGATTAAAGCAGATACTGGCGTCGGACCTTCCATCGCATCTGGAAGCCACGTATGAAGCGGGAATTGACCTGATTTCCCGACCGCACCAATAAAAATTAAAATCGCAATAAGTGTAATCATCGAAGCAGAAATGTCTCCTGCACCTACTGCTTGGAAAATTTGATCGTATTCAAAACTACCAACTTGCCAAAACAGTAAAATCATCCCGGCAAACAATCCTACGTCTCCGATGCGTGTAACGATAAACGCTTTCTTTGCCGCTTGCTTCGCTGATTCGGTATAATAATAAAAACCGATCAGTAAAAAAGATGATACCCCTACCAACTCCCAAAAAATATAAAGCTGTAATAAGTTTGGAGATAATACAAGGGCTAACATCGAAAAGGAAAACAGTCCTAAGTAACTATAAAAAACAGGAAACCGATCATCCCCGTGCATATATCCTTTCGAGTAAACGTGTACTAAAAAACTAACGAGTGATACAATGAAAAGCATTAAAGCATTTAATTGATTCACTTCAAATCCCATCGTAATCACCGTATCCCCGATCGTCAACCAAGTGCCTTCTGCTTTGTATGTAGGAGCGGTAAATCGTTCAAAAAGAACGACAATACTCATCACAAGCGATCCGAGTAAAAACAAACTCCCAACGACAGCACTATTTTCTTTCAAATAACGACCGAATAAGAGAAGGATCATAAACGACAGAAACGGTAATAGTGGTATAAGCCATGCATATTCCATCATGATTATCACAATCCCTTTCTATCATCGCTTTAACGTATCGATTTCATCGATTTTCACTGTGGAACGGTTCCGATAAAGTGCAAACAAAATCGCTAACCCAAGTGCGGCCTCAGCAGCTGCAATGGCAATCGTAAATAACGCAAACACTTGCCCCGTCATCCCAGGGTTCGTTCCGTACTTGCTAAATGCTACTAAGTTAATATTTACCGCATTTAACATCAGTTCAATCGAAATTAAGACGATGACAATATTTCGTTTCGTTAACGCTCCAAACAGTCCGATACAAAATAAAATAAGCGCTAACACTAAATAACCTTCTACGGGCACATTACTCATGTTGCTCGGCCTCCTTTTTCTCCGGTTCGTCCTCTTTTTTCGCTAACACGATGGCACCGATTAAAGCAACAAGTAACACAACCGATGTTAACTCAAATGGAATCACGTAATGAGAAAATAGCAATTTACCGATTTCGCCAGTATTATTTTCATGGAGCGTTGTCGCTTGTTCAGTAAAGGAAATGTCTCCAATCGCAAACCAAACGACAGTAAAAAAGCCGATAACCCCAAGTAACACCAAAAATGCTCGCGGTTTATTTGTGACTGATTGTTGCTTGTCACGATGTTTCGTTAACATAATGCCGAAAATCATAATAATCGCAATCGCACCAGAATAAATAAGTACTTGCACAAACGCAATAAATTCCGCGGATAACAATACATAAAGCCCCGCAATACTTAAAAAGGTTAAAATAAGCGAAAGGAGCATGTACATGACGTTTTCAAACATTAATAGTAAGACGCCACCACTAATTGCAAGAAAGGCTAAGATTAAAAATGCAATCATTTCTCCACTCATGCCTTGTTCTCCTTTCTGATGTTTTTATCATTTGCATTTAACCACTCTAAATCTTTATATAACTCATCCCGACTATATTCTGCAAGTTCGAAATTGTTCGTCATCACAATCGCTTCGGTCGGGCATACTTCCGTACAAAGATCGCATAAAATACAAATTTCAAAGTTAATCGTATACGTATCGATTACTTTTCCTTTTTTCTCTGGATCGGGGTGTTTTTTTCCCGATAATTTAATGCAATCGGTTGGACAAATATTGGCGCATTGGTTACAAACGATACATTTTTCCGGATGGAACTTTTGAATCCCGCGAAACCGATCCGGTAGTTGCAGCCCCTCGTTTGGATAGTCATAGGTGACACTTTTTTGCGAAAATTCTTTGATTGTGTATTTCAAGCCTTTGAATATTCCACGCATGTTTTTTCACCTCTTTTTTACATCCAAACCGTCTTGATAATAGCGGTTAAGAAAATATTAAGTAACGCAACCGGAAGCAATACTTTCCATGCAAATTCCATTAGCTGGTCGACCCGAACACGCGGGAATGTACCGCGGAACCAAATCATCAAAAAGACCATCAGACTCATTTTTACTACGAACCAAATCGGACCTGGAATAAAGTCAAGACCAGGAATTGGATTCCATCCGCCTAAAAATAATACCGTTGTTAACGCACTCATCGCGAATAAATACACATATTCTGATAACATAAAAAACGCAAAGCGGAAACCTGAATATTCAATATGATACCCGGCAATTAATTCTGACTCTGCTTCTGGTAAGTCAAACGGTGTACGGTTTAACTCAGCCGTTGCGGAAATTAAGAAAATAATAAAGCCAATTGGGTTTAAGATAAAATATGCCCATGATTCTTGCGCTTCGACGATATCGACTAAGCTTAAAGAACCCGTCATTAAAATAACCCCGATTACACTCATTACGAGTGGAATTTCATACGAAATCATTTGTGCAACGGAACGCATTCCACCTAATAACGCAAATTTGTTATTTGATGCCCAACCTGCTGTCACAACTCCAACGGTCGTAATCCCGCTTACGGCAATGTAATAAAGGATTCCGACGCCAAGGTCAGCAAATTGTAATTCTTTTGAAAATGGAATCGTTGCTAATACCATAAAAGACGGCGTAAAAGCGATTACTGGCGCGATAATAAACAACGGTTTATCGACTGCTTTTGGCATCACATCTTCTTTTAGTAAAAGCTTCAAAACATCAGCAACTGTTTGCAATAGACCAAACCGCCCACCTAAGTGGTTTGGACCGACACGTGCTTGGATATATCCGAGCACTTTCCGTTCTGCTAAAATTCCATACATAACAAATCCTAAAACGACCATCAAAAAGACGACACCTAACAAAAGGAAAATACCAAAATGAGCTAGGCTCGGTGGAGAGGTTAATAAGTCATGCACCATTATCCGTCTACCTCCCCTAACACGATATCGACGCCACCTAAAATTGTAATTAAGTTGGCAATATTTTCACCTACTAAAAGTTTCGGTAGTATTTGTAAGTTATAAAATGATGGCCGTCTAAATTTTAAGCGATACGGCTCTTTCTTACCTTCACTATAAATATAACAACCGATTTCTCCGCGCGGCGACTCAATGCGGACATATGTTTCTCCTTTTGGCGCTTTGATCACCCGTGGCACTTTTGCTAAAATAGGACCTTCTTCTGGGAACTTTGAAACTGCTTGTTCCACAATCCGAAGCGCTTGTTTCATTTCTTCCATCCGAATTTGATAACGCCCCCAAGCATCTCCGCTATCTCTTACCGGCACATCAAAATCAAATTGATCATACACAGAATATGGTTCGTCTTTTCGAAGGTCAAATCCAATACCTGTACAGCGTAAATTTGCACCACTTAACGAATAGGCCAACGCATCTTCTTTCGAATAGGTTCCTACACCCTTGACACGACGTAAGAAAATTTCATTCCCTGTCACAAGGTCGTGATAACTGTCAATTTTTTCATTTAAATAAGGTAATAAGTCTTTTACCTTTTGAATCCATCCGTCCGGAGCATCCCATTTGACACCACCGACTCTCATATAGTTAAATGTAAGACGTGCCCCTGATAGCTCATTGAGCAAGTTTAATATCATTTCGCGCTCACGAAATGCATATAAAAACGGGGTCAATGCTCCTATATCCAGGAGATATGTTCCAAACCACACGAGGTGACTAGCGACGCGTCCGAGTTCCATTGCAATGACTCTTAAATAGTCGGCGCGTTCTGGCACCTCAATCCCCATCATTGTCTCCACTGCATGACAAATAACGTAGTTGTTCGTCATCGCGGATAAATAATCCATTCGATCTGTATATGGAATAATTTGTGTATATTGTAAATTTTCCGCTATCTTTTCTGTCCCACGATGTAAGTAACCGATTACAGGGGTTGCTTCTATAACCGTTTCTCCATCAATTTTTAACACAATGCGGAATACACCATGTGTACTCGGATGTTGTGGCCCGACATTGATTAACATTTCCTCTGTACGAATCACCTGCTACACCTCCACATCGTAAGGCTCATAATCTTTTCTAAGTGGATAGCCAATCCAGTCATCCGATAATAAAATCCGGCGTAAATCAGGATGACGACGAAACGTAATACCTAATAAGTCATACACTTCCCGTTCTGGCCAGTTGGCGCCTGGATAAATCGGTGTAATCGAATCCACTTCAGGTTGTTCTCGGTCCGTTTTTACTTTTACCGCAATCGCATGGCGATGTTTAAACGAAAACAAATACACATATACTTCCATATACGTCATAAAGTCTGTTCCATGAAGCTCTGACACGTATTCAAAATGTAAATCTTCATGTCGTTTTAACACTTCACATACGTTGTAGTACTGTTCCTTTTTTACAACAATCGTTGGTACATGTTTTCCTAACCGATTAATGCTTGCTTCTTCGATTGCATCTTTTCCCACTTCTTTTGTTAAAATGGCAACAAACCGATCTAAAAGCGGTTGATTAAAGGACGGTTCTTCCACTGGTTCTTCTTTTTTTGCTGCCGCTTCTTGTTTTGCTTTTAACGTAGCTTCTGCTTTCTTTTTTGCTGCTTCTTTTTTCTTTTGTATCTCTTCTTCTGGTGTTCCAGATGACTTTTCCATATCTAATTCATCACTCATTGATTGGTCACCTGCTTTCCAGTTTTTGCTTCATACCGAATTTTTTCTTTTAATTTATTAATGCCGTAAATTAATGCAGCTGGATTCGGTGGGCATCCCGGAATATACACATCAACCGGAACAATTTGGTCCACCCCTTTTACGACTGCATAACTTTTCACGTAAGGACCACCGGCTGTTGCGCATGAACCCATCGCAATTACCCAACGCGGTTCTGCCATTTGATCGTATAAACGACGTAACACAGGAGCCATTTTTTTCGTTACCGTACCTGAAACAATCATCACGTCTGATTGACGCGGACTCGTTCTGAAAAAGGAACCAAAACGGTCAAGGTCGTAATGCGAAGCTCCAACACCCATCATTTCAATGGCACAACAAGCTAAACCAAACGTCATCGGCCACAAAGAATTGGTACGCGCCCATGCTTTTAACTCTTCAAGCGTTGTTAAAAAGATGCTACGTTTCAATTCTTCTTGCTCTTCCGGTGTAATATTTTCTAAATTCATTTCCATGACAACACCTTCTTTTTCCACGCATAAATTAGTCCAATAATTAACATTAAAACGAAAATGGAAACTTCAATTAACGCAAATAAGCCTAATTGATCGTAAGCGACTGCCCACGGATATAAAAAGACAGTTTCCACATCAAAAATAACGAAAAGTAATGCAAACATATAATATCGAACATTAAATTGGACACGTGAATCTCCAAATGGGTCAATCCCACTTTCATACGTTTTATTTTTTTCTTCGTACGGATGATGCGGGCGAAGAAATCGTCCAAACGTTAACGCGACAACTGGAAGTAATATTCCAATCACTAAAAAGGCGGTTACAAATAAGTAATTATTGAGATACAAATGAAGCGACTCCATAGTTCCCCCCTCCTTTTATTTCGAATTATGTGAATATTCCTAATGTAACCGCTATCATTATAACAGATGATATTTGGGGTGTCGATAAGACTTAAATGATGGTTTTCGACAATATTTCTACAATTCCATACAACCTTATTCCTATTATGACCAAAAACAAAAAGAAAAAACAAAGACAAAAGGCGATTAGACTCAAATAGATGAAAAAATACTTGGTAAATTGACTTTTCAAATCAATCGACTTATCCCGAAAGTCTGTCACTACAAAGGCAAGGACACACAATACCTTTTCTTTTAGAAAGCGGTTACGTAACATGATCATCAAAAGTTTATTTCCCCTTATATACAAAATAAAAACACAAAAAAAGACCTAAGGATAAACCTTAGATCTTTATTTTCCAGCTGCATCGAGACGATTAATGGCACGTTTTAATGCAAGTTCTGCACGTTTGTGATCCACATCATCTTGTTTCGCTTGTTGTAAACGTTTTTCTGCACGTTCTTTTGAAGCACGTGCACGTTCAACATCAATATCTTCTGCTGGCTCTGCTGATGGAGCTAAAATATTGACTTGATCTTTACGAATTTCAATAAATCCTCCATTGACAGCTACTTTCTCTGTTGAACCACCTTGTTTTTTAATCCGAACAACATTAATTTCAAGTGGCGCAACAGTAGGAACGTGTCCAGGTAATACGCCGAGTTCACCACTTTTGGCTTTTACGCTTACCATTTCCACATCTCCCTCAAAAGCAGGACCGTCAGGAGTAACAATGCTGAATTTCATTGTGCTCATAATGGACCCTCCTCGGGGTAATTGATGGTGGAAGAGCCGTCGAAACGGCTCTTTTCACTGTTAAATAGAAAGAAAGCTTATACGTTCATTTCTTTCGCTTTTTCAACTACTTCTTCAATGCGACCAACTAGACGGAACGCATCTTCTGGTAAGTCGTCATATTTACCTTCAAGGATTTCTTTAAAGCCTTTTACAGTTTCTTTTACTGGTACGTATGAACCAGGTTGACCTGTAAATTGTTCCGCTACGTGGAAGTTTTGAGATAAGAAAAATTGTACACGACGAGCTCGGTGTACTGTTAATTTATCTTCGTCAGATAATTCATCCATACCTAAGATCGCGATAATATCTTGTAACTCTTTGTAGCGTTGTAATGTTTGTTGCACTTCACGTGCTACTTCGTAGTGCTCTTCTCCAACAATTTCAGGTGCTAATGCACGAGAAGTAGAAGCAAGAGGATCTACTGCAGGGTAAATACCCATTTCTGATAATTTACGTTCAAGGTTTGTTGTTGCATCTAAGTGAGCGAAAGTAGTTGCCGGAGCCGGGTCAGTGTAGTCATCGGCAGGAACGTAAATCGCTTGGATAGATGTTACAGAACCTTTGTTTGTTGATGTAATACGTTCTTGAAGTTTACCCATTTCTGTTGCTAGAGTTGGTTGGTAACCAACGGCAGATGGCATACGACCAAGAAGGGCAGATACTTCAGAACCTGCTTGTGTAAAGCGGAAGATGTTATCGATGAATAAAAGTACGTCTTGACCTTGTTCATCACGGAAATATTCCGCCATTGTTAAACCAGTTAAAGCGATACGTAAACGTGCACCTGGTGGCTCGTTCATTTGTCCGAATACCATCGCAGTGTTTTTGATAACGCCTGAATCAGTCATTTCCCAGTAAAGGTCGTTTCCTTCACGAGTACGTTCCCCTACACCAGCGAAAACTGATAAACCATCATGTTCTTGGGCGATGTTGTTGATTAATTCTTGGATTAATACTGTTTTACCTACACCGGCACCACCGAATAAACCGATTTTACCACCTTTAATGTATGGAGCAAGTAAATCTACTACTTTAATTCCTGTTTCAAGAATTTCAGTTGTTGTAGATAACTCTTCAAATACTGGCGCTTCGCGGTGAATTGGATCACGACGAGCATCCGCTGGGATTTCTGTTTGTTCATCAATAGCATTACCTAATACGTTGAATACACGACCTAATGTTACTTCACCAACTGGAACTGAAATAGGCGCACCTGTATCTACTACTTCTAATCCACGAACAACACCGTCTGTTGAATCCATCGCAACAGTACGAACTGTGTCATCTCCAAGGTGAAGGGCTACTTCTAACGTTAAGTCAATATCAACTTCATGTTCAGTACGCGCTTTATGTTGAATCGTTAAAGCATTATAAATTTTAGGGAGTTGTCCGTTATCAAATTTAACGTCAACAACCGGACCCATAACTTGTGTAACGCGTCCTTTATTCATTACTTTCCCTCCTAACATCCGTTTCCAATCTTATGTCGATAAAAAAACTATTCAAGCGCAGAAGCACCAGCAACAATTTCCGTAATTTCTTGCGTAATTGCCGCTTGACGCGCGCGATTGTAAGACAATGTAAGGTTACGAATCAATTCGTTTGCATTGTCAGTAGCATTTTTCATCGCAGTCATCCGAGATGAGTGCTCACTTGCTTTCGCATCAAGTAATGCACCGTAAATTAAGCTTTCTGCATATTGAGGTAATAACACATCAAGAATTTCTTCTGGTGATGGATCGTACTCATATGCGCTTAATGGTTGATCATATTCGATATCCGTTAACGGAAGTAATTGTACATTTTTTACTTCACTTTGCACCGCATTGATGAAGTGGCTGTAGCATAATACAAGCTCATCTACTTCACCGCTTGCAAAACGTTGAACGGCTTTATTAACGATTTGTTTGACATCAGAGAATTCTGGTTGATCGGCTAAACCGGTAATTTCTTCAACCACTGACATATTGCGGTTTGTGAAATAATCGCGTCCTACACGTCCAAGCGCAATAATTTCGTACTCGCTTGTAGATGTATGACGTTCGTTAATGATTTCTTGAACACGGCGCAATACGTTTGCGTTATACGCACCAGCAAGACCACGGTCTGATGTGATGACGATATAACCGACTTTTTTCACGTCACGCTTTTGCAACATTGGATGTTTGATACCAGAAGTACCAAGTGCAATGCTTGCAACCACTTCTTTAATTTTAGACATGTATGGGTTAAAATGCTTTGCATTTTGCTCTGCACGGTTAAATTTTGCTGCAGACACCATTTCCATGGCTTTTGTAATTTGTTTCGTTTTCCCCGTTGACGTAATCCGGGTTTTTATATCACGCAAAGATGCCACTATCGTTTCACCACCTTTTGGCTAGACTAGCACTTGTCATCCATTATTTAGATGCAGCGAATGTTTTCTTGAATTCTGTAATAGCTGCTTTAAAGTCAGCATCTTCAGGTAAGTTACCAGTCGTACGAATAACGTCAAGTAATTCACCTTTGTTATGTTCTAACCAAGTTAGATATTCTTCTTCGAAACGTTGAATATCTTCTACTGAAATATCATCTAAGAATCCTTTTGTTAACGCATAAAGAATTGCTACTTGTTTTTCAACACGTAATGGTTTGTGTAACCCTTGCTTTAATACTTCAACAGTACGTGCACCACGGTTTAATTTCGCTTGTGTTGCTTTATCAAGGTCTGAACCGAATTGTGCGAACGCTTCTAATTCACGGTAAGATGCTAAGTCTAGACGTAATGTACCAGAAACTTTTTTCATCGCTTTAATTTGCGCTGAACCACCTACACGTGATACAGAGATACCTGCGTTAACCGCTGGGCGTACCCCTGAGAAGAACAAGTCTGATTGTAAGAAGATTTGTCCGTCTGTAATAGAGATTACGTTTGTTGGAATGTATGCTGATACGTCCCCTGCTTGTGTTTCAATGAAAGGTAATGCAGTGATAGAACCTGCACCTTTTGCATCAGAAAGTTTTGCAGCACGTTCTAATAAACGAGAGTGTAAGTAGAATACATCCCCTGGATATGCTTCACGACCTGGTGGACGACGAAGTAATAGAGAAAGTTCACGATAAGCCATCGCTTGTTTTGTTAAGTCATCATAGATGATTAACACGTGTTTCCCGTTATACATAAATTCTTCCGCCATGGATACACCAGCATATGGAGCTAAGTATAATAATGGAGCTGGTTGAGATGCACTAGCTGTTACAACGATAGAGTAATCAAGTGCACCGTGTTTACGTAATGTTTCCACTACACCACGAACAGTTGATTCTTTTTGACCGATTGCAACGTAGATACAAATCATATCTTGGTCTTTTTGGTTTAAAATTGTGTCGATCGCTACAGATGTTTTACCTGTTTGACGGTCCCCAATGATTAACTCACGTTGACCACGACCGATTGGAATTAATGCGTCAATCGCTTTAATACCTGTTTGTAATGGTTCATGTACTGATTTACGATCCATTACTCCTGGTGCGCGGTTTTCGATTGGACGAGTTTTTGTTGTATTAAGTGGTCCTAAACCATCTACTGGTTGACCTAATGGGTTTACAACACGTCCTAATAATTCTTCACCTACTGGCACACGCATGATGCGACCTGTACGTTTTACTTCGTCGCCTTCTTTAATGTCAAGGTATGGACCTAAAATAACGATACCAACGTTACTTTCTTCAAGGTTTTGAGCAAGTCCTAATACACCATTAGAAAATTCAACTAGCTCACCTGACATTACATTGTCAAGACCATGAACACGAGCGATTCCGTCACCGACTTGGATTATCGTACCAACATCCGTTACTTCGATATCTGCTTCATAATTTTCAATTTGCTTTTTTAGTAAAGCACTAATTTCTTCCGCTTTGATGCTCATAAGTGAATTTCACCCCTATCTTCTACTCTAGTTAGAAACTAATTGACGCTCTAAGCGTTTCAGTTTTGTACTAACTGTACCGTCTAAAATGCGGTTTCCTACGCGGATTTTTACACCGCCTACAATACTTTTGTCCACTTCATTATGAATACGTACGGACTTTTTATCTAAACGTTTCGATAACATAGCACGTAACGTATTTGTTTGTTCTTCTGTTAATGGGCTTACTGTATATACGTAAGCTTCCGCAATGCTTCGCTCTTCGTTTGCTAGTTCGTAGAAAGAAGCAATCACTTCTTTTACGATACCAATACGATGGCTGTCCACAAGAACAAATAATAAATTTAACACATAACTAGATACAGACGTACCGAATGTATCTTTGATTAATTTTTTCTTGTTTTCTTTCGTAATTTTCGGATGGTTGACAACCGTGAAAAAGTTTGGTGTTTGACCAAGCACCGTTTCGACTGTACGAAGCTCTCCCTCAATGCCATCAATTTTTCCTTGCTCTTTTGCAAGTTCAAATAAAGCGCCTGCGTAACGACTAGCTACTACCGTTTTGCTCATTTGCCTTCTCCTACCTGTTTCAAGTAGTCAGAAATTAATTGTTGTTGGCTTGCTTCGTCGAGTTCTTTTTCAATTACTTTCGATGCAATTAATACAGAAAGTGAAGCCACTTGTTCGCGAACAGCTGCAAGTGCTTGTTCTTTTTCTTGACGGATTTCGTCTTTCGCTTGCTCTTTTAAACGGCCTGCTTCTGCGCGAGCTTCTGCGATAAGGTCAGCACCTTGTTGTTCTCCAAGTTTTTTCGCACCTTCAATAATTGCTTTTGCTTCGTCACGTGCTTTGTCTAATTCCGCACGTTGAGAAGTTAAAAATTGTTCAGCTTCTTTACGTTGTTGCTCTGCTGTATCAATTTCATTTGCAATATGTTCTTCACGTTTTTTCATTACTTCTACTAATGGACCCCATGCATACTTTTTAAGAAGTACTGCAAGGATAATAAACGCAACTAACTGTGCAATAATGTCACCTAGATTAATTGACACTACTTTCACTCCCTTCAGAGTTCCTAATAACCCGTTTTACTTTACTAACATCTATTCGTTCTATGCAAACGATTGTTTGCATATTAATCATAAAGGAATGGCGAAGAATAGGTTCCATTAGAACTTGCTTCGCCATATTCGGAAACGCAATTTGTATCCACCAAAGATTATCTGTTTAATGTGATAAACGCGATAACTACACCGATAATTGGAAGCGCCTCAACTAACGCGATCCCGATGAACATTGTAACCATTAAAGTACCACGTAATTCTGGTTGACGAGCAATCCCTTCTACTGTACGACCTACGATAAGACCGTTACCAATACCTGCACCTAAAGCTGATAAACCAATTGCAATAGCAGCTGCTAATACGCCTAATGACATAATAATTTTCCTCCTTTAGTCCTCTTAAAAATAATATTTGATTTTTTTGATTCTCTATGTACTTTTTGTAGAGAAATCTGAGTAAAATGTATATTCAATAGTTTAATGTTCTTCACTTACTTTATGAGACATATAAACCATTGTTAACATAGTGAAAATGAACGCTTGGATAACGTTGATAAATAAACTAAATGCTTGCCAAGCTAACATTGGAATAATACCTCCGATAGCTCCTAAAGCTCCACTTGACATTAGCGCTGCAAGTAAACCTAAAAGGATTTCCCCTGCATAAATGTTCCCGTAAAGACGGAGACCTAATGTTAATGTGTTCGCAAACTCTTCAATTACTTTTAATGGGAATAAAAACTTCATCGGGCTAACAAAAGTTTTTAAATAGGCTTTCGCACCGCGAATTTTAATTCCATAAAAGTGAGTGAGTACTACCATTAAAATAGCTAATGTTAATGTAACTGTTGGATCAGCTGTTGGTGATTTCCACCATAGCGTATGATCTACTTGAATAGAGAATGGTAACCCTAGCATATTCGAAACAAAGATGTATGTAATAAGCGTTAGTCCTAAAGGTAAGAAATACGCCCCTACTTTCCAATCCATTGTTCCTTTAATGATGACATTTTTCACAAGGTCTGTAATCATTTCAAAAAAGTTTTGCGCTCCTGTTGGTCTCATACTAAGAGAACGAGTAGCAGAAACAGCAATAATAAATACTAATACGCTTGAAATGATAATCATCATGACTGTAGATAGGTTAAAGTTTAAACCCGAAATGCCAAATGCATCATAGACCATAGGATTTTTATGTTCCACTCGATTTCACCTCTCTTTCGCATTTGAACGTGATTTAAAAACCTGAATGAGTATATCTATAAAAATGATAATGTAGGCTGTTAGTAACCCCACTACCACGGTTACCCAATGAAAGTATTGTGGATATTCCAACGCGATTGCCACAGCTAGAACAGCTAAAGCATATCGGATAAGTGTACCGAGTGGTCTCGGTCTTTCTTTACTTGCAATCGCATAAGTGAACGTTTTCACACGACGATACGTCAAGATAAGTAAGAATAAACTGAAGATTCCACCGAGGAGTAAGCCAGCAAAATGTTCTTTGTAAGGAGTAATGGCGTATCCAATGACATATAAAGCTAAGAAATTAAACATCCATCCTAGATAACGTTTTAGCAATCGTTTTTCCTCAAATGGCCCTTTTTCTTCCCCTACTGTTTGGATCGTCATGTTTGATCTTCCCCTAAAAACTTTTTAATGGTAAGTATTGTACTAAATACACCGGTTGCTAGCCCTAAAAGGAGGCCTACAATTAATAAAAATGGCGCAGTATGAAAAAATTCATCAAGCCATTTTCCTCCGAATACTCCAATTAAAACTGCTCCTGCTAATTGTGACACAATAGCAGACATTAACGCCATTGCACGCAATGGATTTTTGTTTGGATCTGACACATAAAACGCCCCGCTTCGTTGTTTGCTGTAGCACTACAAAGGGTGTGTTTTTTCTGTTATGCAACTATACCCTTTGTTAGCATACAATAGTGAAAACTCTATGTCAATTGCTTTTAGAAGGAAAATAAAAGTTGAAATACTCGCAATTTTAATATTCATGAATTTGTCACAATTAAGCGGTAACATTTTGTGTACATTATTCGAAAGAAATATAAGTCTGGATAGTTTCTGTCATTTGCTCAGTTTGTATCGTAAGAAGTGCCAGATATGCCCCTTTTAATCCACGAACTTGTTCCTCTGTTACAACCGCTTTATGTACCCCTGCTTCCATATCGCTTCGTTCATCCAATGACCGGACAAATAAAAACGTATCCATATCATACAAATCAACCGTTATTTTTTTCGCTCCATTCGGAACATACACTTCGTATGCGTAGTTTTTTTCTTCTTGATTATAATGGAAATGAAACGCCATCACCGAAGGATATTGAATATGTTTTGTCGCATATAAAAATGGCACATGCATCGTTTCTTGTTTACTTTTTATATAGAAAAAAGCATCTCGCAACACCGTATTCGCCGCTTTCGGATCAATGATTACGTCTACTTCGACTGTTTTTTCTTCGTTTGCTGCTAGTTTGATATACTCCGGAAATTGAAACGTGATTCCATGTTGTTTTTCAGCTGAAAATGTATAGATTTTTTCTTTATTCTCTTTATTTTTTATCGTTAACGCGACCGTCTGCGTTGAAACATCTTCATTATCTAGTTGACCAAAGGAAAAAGAACCTGGTGTCACAATCGTTTTCGCATCGATTGCTTTTTGAAGTCGAACTCTCCCCGCCCCTTGCTCTAACGCATGATACCGTTCTCCGTTGGATGCTTGTAAAATCGTACCCGTATTCATTAATGCTGCTTTTATTTCTTCATTCGCCCAATCTGGATGTGCTTCTTTTAGTAACGCGCATGCACCTGTTATATACGGAGCCGCCATACTTGTTCCATTCATTAATTCATAACCAGTTGGAACTGTACTAAACACGTGCACACCTGGTGCTACTATATCAGGTTTAATCGTCCACGTTCCGACAACCGGACCTTTGGAGCTAAACGTCGCTAATTGCATCCCAAGTTGTTTCCGTTCAACCTGTACCTTCTTCGTTGTTTCTGCTATTGCTTGTTTTAGTTGCTCGCCGTCCCCTTTTGTCACACTCATAACTGGAATATCAACTTTCTGTTCGACACCACCGTAAAAGGGACCGTCTTTATGATTCATCATAATCACACCAACAGCTCCTGTTTTTTTAGCACGGCGCACTTTTTCGTCAAACGTATACCGACCACGTTCGATTAAAACGACTTTATTTTTCGCATGCTTTAATTGTTCCCAGTCACCAATACCGCCATCGACGACTTCTAATGTTTCCGTTGGTTGAAACATCGGGGCATTTGAAAATGGTGTAAGGGTTACACGGCTTTTCCCAATTTGAATACTTAATTCTTGTTCCGCGTCACTCATCGCCCCAACCGAAATCGCCTTTTCCGACACAGCTGGCGAACCGACCGTCCAGAAATTTGGCCCACTATTCCCGTTCGCAACAACGACAACCATCCCTTGCTCCACCGCTTTGTTTAACGCAGCAGTCGTCGGGTAATCCGGAATATTCAAATTGTTCCCAAGCGACAAATTTAACACATCCACTTTATCTTCGATCGCTTTTTCAATAGCTTGTACAACTGTATCCGTTCCACCTTCTCCGGCACTACTCAACGCCCGGTATACGTATAACTCTGCATTCGGTGCTACTCCTTTTTTCACACCATCTCCCGCAATAATCCCTGCAACATGCGTACCGTGCGTCGAAGACCCATCCGACGTACTTCCTTCCATCGGATCATGATCTTGATCAATAAAATCATATCCACCACGATAATTTTTTTGTAAATCAGGATGGTTATAATCAATCCCCGTATCAATAATCCCGACCTTAATCCCTTTCCCCGTCAATACTTTCCCGTTGTATGTAAACGACTCATGGTACATTGGAAACAACATCGAGTGACCATAAGCAACCGATTGCAAAGACACAAACAACAACACCATCGAACAAACCACAAAAACAAACCGCTTCACGAACCATCCACCTCACTTTTTACTAATAGTATGTCCAAAAAAATGAAATTATTATATAAAAAGCGGAGGGCGCTTGTCCAGGGGCGACAAGCATAAGACAGCTTGCGGAATGAGGCGGGCTTTCCTCATGGAGCAAGATGGCTTATGACTCGAGCCCCTAGCGCCCGGAGCTAGATTGCATAAAAGGTGGAGGGGGGCTCGTTCAGCGACAGAGGAATAAGGCGACCGACAGAAGAGGCGCCTCTTTGCCTCTGGAGTCGGTTGACTTATTACGGCAGTCGATAGCCACCCGGAACTAGATTATATAAAAAGCGGAGGGCGCTTGGTCAGCGACAGAGGAATAAGGCACCCGACGGAAGAGGCGCCTCTTTGCCTCTGGATTCGGGGGACTTATTACGGCAGTCGCTAGCGCCCGGAGCTAGATTGCATAAAAAGCGGAGGGCGCTGAATAAAAAATCAAACACACGACAAGTAGTCTCATTTTATACCAATACGGGTACTACCATGTTTTAGGAAAGGATGATACAATGAACAAAGTGCGTAATTGAAAAGAAATAAAAAATTGGGGGAGAAAAAAATGAAAGAACAATCGTATGAAAACCATACACGGTATCATCCGTTGCAACATTTTATTTGGTTGCCGCTAAGCGCCATTACAGTCGTTTCGGCACTCATTTATACGTTTCTGTCGATTAAAAATGGAGCGTTTACTTTATCTGTCTTTCTTATTTTGGCATTAGTCGCAATGAGTTTTATTGCAGGTGCGTTAGTACGTATCAATTCACTCGTTTTGCAAAACCGTATCATCCGTACGGAAGAACAATTTCGTTATTATGTATTAACAAACGAACCAATCAATCCGCGATTATCAACGGAACAACTAATTGCCCTTCGTTTTGCATCCGATGAAGAATTTCCAGCCCTTGCGAAAAAAGCAGCTGAAACTGGCATGAGCCCAGATGAAATAAAAAAAGCCATTCAAACGTGGCGTCCCGATCATCATCGGGTGTAAAAATAAAAACAAGTTGGCCCAATAAGTCAATAACACGACTTGTGGACACCTCTTTTCTTTTTAAGTAAACAGGTTAAAAAACCGTCCGTTTCCAGAAAGTGTAACATGCTGCACTCACATACAGAAAGGACGGCTTTTTTATGTGTCACCAAGAAATTATCTGTTGTTTTAACAAGCAACAACTATTCCTCCTTTTTTTTAGTCCAAAGCCTCATAGGTACAATACAACCTCAAAATTTATCCATAAAACCTACATAAAAAAATGTATTGCTTTCACATGACTACTCCCTAAATACTATGATCATCAATATACTCATATATTAATTCATCAGCACCATCTTCCGCTTCCTCTTCATCATATTCCGTATTATCATACCATTGATAATAATGCTGAAGTTCATGGGCTAAACTGTTCAACGTATTTAATATAGCATTTCGTTCTCCACATTCATGAATCAATTCTTGAAAATCTCCGGTTGCTATTTTAATATATGGCTCTTCATTTTTATCATACGGTCCAAAAAATAATGCAGATACCAACTCACCCTTACTACTTTTTATATACTTATCTTTTTTTATATAAACAGGAATACGAATCGGAAAATGATATTCTTTTCTTAACCATTTTGCAAAATCAACAAATGCCTTTTTTAATCTAAGATCTACTTGTTGTTCCGAGCATATTCTCAGACCTGTCCTTTCATGATTCATTTTTTCTTTCTCCCCCCCTCAGTTAGGATAGATGTCGTACGAGGCTAACATGCAACTTGATCCCTGAACGCTCACCATGATAAAACGCCCAAGGTAAACGGTTTTTACCGATGGTCACCGTTATGGAATCAATGGCTAACAGCTCTTTTTTTACTTTCATTTTGCGTTTCGCCGCCCGGTTTAATCGGCTGACAATCGATTCATTCAAAAATTCGTTTGACAATCAGGTAATTCAGTTCACCTAAACGCTTCGAAAGTGTGGAATAATTCATGAATTTTAAGCCTTTCTCTGTTGCCACATCGGAAGCGAAACGTAAGCTCTTCCATTCAAATGCAGCAGCGCCAACTAAGTAATTCAGAAGTGTTGACACATCACATTTACGAGCAAAATCTTCCAAATCAAGTTTGGAAGAATCTCATTGATTTCTTCCTGTGAAATAAAGTTCTGAAGTAATGTGAAAATCGTGGTATTCTTAGCCATGAAAGATTCCACCTCATAAAAGTTTGTGTCGTAACTTACATTTTACATGGAATCTCTCTTTTTATTTAATTTTATTGTTAAAAACTAGTTAATCAACATGCGTGGGTTTGGAATAAAGGTTGATTAAAAATATGCTACAAACGTTCTTTTTACAATAGAGGAAACCTCGTATCTTGAAAAGAGATTGATCAAAACACGAGGTCTAATTTTTTACTACTATATTCATTTTTATAAATACTCGTTTTCTTATTTGTTTGTTTCAACCTTATCCACTTTTTTATATTTTGAGATATCCTTTTCAAAGGACTCTTCGCTAATATCACTATCTATCTTTATCCTTTTTGTCGTTAAATAGTATTTCACATTACCTTCTTCATCAAAGCTACGAAAGTCTAATACAATGCCTGAGTTTTTCTCAATACTCATTTCAAATTTACCTTGCAAATCGCTAGATAGTTGCTCATCAATATTTCCAACCAATTTGTATACATCAAAATTTAAAAATTTATCCTCTGTTACATCCCAGTCTTCATACATTAATAGTAAACCAGCATAATCTGCATTTAAACTTTGATTACTGTAACCTAAAAATTCATCATCTAATCTATTTTCATTACCTGTTTCACCTAAAAATCGTTTAGTTGGAGGTAACTCAGCTAATTTTTTGTCTTTCGGCAATGGTTCCCACAGAAACTCCCTATATGTATTGTCATTATCATTAAAGGTTAGTTTCTTTTTATCTTTAAAAATGACAGTTTGTTCTTCAAAACCACTTTCTTTCATAGTAGATATTCCTCTTTTATTTTTAGTATCAACTACGTATTGTACAGTAGTTGTACTATTATCTTCTTTATCGAATTCCTCAAATTCCCCTTCAGCTGTTTGAAAATAATCAATTGAATCTAGAGTCTTAAGATGTATTTTTTCTTTTTCAGGATGTTGGGAATTTTTATTAAGCTTTCCATCATAAGGACGATCATCTTCTGTGCTCGAGTTTTCCCATATTGTATACTTATAGGCAAGAGCACCAACTAAAACAGCCATTACTACTAACAGAACAATTGTTTCTCTCTTTTTCAAAGGAATCATACCTTTCTATTACAGTTTAACAGCTTTCCCATATCTTTTACCTATTTTGAACTGTTCCAATACTTGTTTGTCATATAATTCTGTTGGGAGATATAAATAGATAGATCCTTTCCCTTTCTCATATGCATCCTTATCTATTGGATATATTAATTTCACATGCGTTGTTTTATTTGGCTGTAAATTTTCTAAAGTATCGAAGTCAATCTCACCATCTCGAGTCTGGGTTTTGTTATAACCAATTCCAATACTCGACTCTATCATGCTTGCTGCCATTACAGTGTCGTTACTTATATTTGTAATATCCGCCTCCACAATGAAATTAATTCTTGGTATCTTTGAACTATATTGCTCCTTCGATACCTCTTCCACTTTCGTTGACGTTACCTTTAATTGTAAATCATCTAGTTCCACTATATCCCCAATTGAACTATATTCAATCGCAAATGTAGATGGAACATCTTTATTCACTTTATCATACCGATAGCAAAAAAAGGAAATCAATAAAGTCATGAAAAGTACGATATATAAAACCTTTCTCTTCATTTTCATATCTCCGTTCTTACTATATGATCCACAATTTTTCCGTTTTCAATGGTAAATATTTCATCAGAAAGTAGCTCAAGGGCTTCTTTATCATGACTCGCTATTAAAATAAGCTTATTTTTTTCTCTCATTTCCATTAATAAATTCTTAACTAAATCAATCCCTCCAGAATCTAAAGCATTCAAAGGCTCATCTAAAATAAGTAGCTCTGGTTCCTCCATTAAAGCTTGTGCAATCCCCAGCCTTTGCTTCATTCCTAACGAATATTTCTTAAATTTCCTTTTATCTTCTGGATCTAACCCTACCTTGGTAATCATTTCTTTAATTTCGCTCTCACCAATTTGATTATTAATTTCGGCAATCATCTTTAAGTTCTTAAAACCGGTTAAATCAGCAAGGAATCCTGGATATTCAATAAGTACCCCTACGCTTTCTGGAAAAGAAATTTCTTCACCTAACTTCTTTTGATCTATTATTATTGTTCCATTTGTCGGTCTGATTAACCCGCAAATAGCACGGAATAACATCGTCTTCCCAGACCCATTTTTCCCCCGAAAACCATAAATTTTCCCTTTATGTAGTTGCAAATTTATATCATATAATACGACATTATTTTTTATTTTCTTCTCTAAATTATTAACCTGTAAAAAAGCAGTCGACTCCATTACCTTTCACCTCTATTATATAATGTCTTTTCTAATAATTTTTAAATATCCCGTGCAACTAAATATCAATGATAGAATAAAGTTGTATAATACAGATTTACCAATAGTTAGATTGTGAATATTATCAAAATACTCATGCTTTAAAAGCATCGAATGTATACCAGGGAGTAGTTGATTATCAACAACAATCGAACTGCTCAATATTAATAAAATTAATAAAAAGCTATATTTCGAATCAACAAACAGCGAGAGATTAACTTGTAGAAGAGATACTGTGAAAGAAGTCATACAGTATAGTAACAGTAAGTTTGTTAACAATTCCCCTCCTGTAATTTCCATCAGTAATTGATTTTGAATAATTCTCTGAGAGAATAAGCTCCATTCAATAGAGGTATCTACAAAAATGCTTCCAATGCAGTATGTAACGATAAAGAGTAAGCTATATATAACTAGAATATTTATTGCTATCCAACAAACTTTAGCTATCCAATATTCTCTAAATCTTTTTGTTCGTACTAATATATATACAGACATTTCTTGCAAATCTTTACTCAAAAAATTTCCAATAATAAAAGCTATAAACATATTTATCATAAGCCAATTCATCGGAATATTAAGCATACCCTCATTATTAATTACATATCCTATATCTTTATAATTCAAAAAAAATATATCTACTATATTTGCATGCTCATTTTTGAGAGCATTTCCTGAACTAATGGTAATAATCGCTATGAAAAGTACAAAAAGAAAGTATTGAGTCTTATTTTGGCTAAAGCCATTTATTACATCCCTTATGATGATATTCTTCAACACTTTAACATTAATCATTTTTCCACATCCTCTTCTCTCCCATATTAACTGTGGAAAGATTTGAATCCTCTTAAATAGAAAAGTCTTTTTTACGATAAATAACTTTTCCTACAAAATAAAAAAATATAAAAAATAACAATAAATAAAATTGATTCTCAAATATGCCACTTATATTTTTCCAATTTTCACCTGTTAACACCATCTTTGTAATAATAAATGAAAAACTCGGATAATACCCTTCTACTAGAGAATACATGATTATCATCAGATAAATAAGGACATTATTATGTATGATAGCTTTTAATAATGCTATTAATGTTCCTAATGTTACTAAACTAACAAACTTCACTAAAAGTAGAATAAGCATTACTCTTAATGTAGTTAAATGCCGCGCGTATATTTCAAAATTCTCTTTATCTTTCAACAAATAATAAAAGGCACCACTTTTATTTGTCCATTCGTTACTGAAGTGTCCAATCATTATTCCACTTAAAAGATATCCAACACAAACAATGATAAATGAGATAACTAGTGATAAATTAACAATAAATAAAACATGTTTATTCCATAACCTTTTCCTTGTTACATTTTTTATCATTCGTACAGGTACTTCTTCACTATCAATATATCTTGCTATCATAAAGGTAAACAGCGGAAGAACCACAAATATTAGCATAGGAGTATTTGCAGTTCCCCCTCCTGTCAAACCAGAAACATAGTCCCATACAGACAAAGTAAATGGGGCGTCTGCAAATAATAATTGTTTAATTCTTACTATCATAATAAGAACAATGATAACTAGAGGAATTAACAATGAATATTTAACATGCTTTAGACCGTTTATATATAAACTAAGGCCTTTATATATCTTCATTGTATTTCCCTCCTATTAGAAAACAGAAGTAAGATATACTTACAAGAATTAATGGAATAATAAACGTTCCATTATTATAAGGAGTATTAACAAATAAAATTTTAAACGGAGAAAATTCAGATAATGAAAACACACTAAGTACTATATCAAGTAGGATATATAACGTAATTGGAATGATAACAATAACATATCGATTTTTGACGAACACACTACATGCCAAACCAAAAGAAGCAAGTGCTCCTCCATATACAAAACACATAAATGTTCTTAATAAAACATGAGCCATCGGATAACTATAATATAGTTCAGGTAAAAACCCTTGATCCGTCATGAAATTTGTTCCGAAAAATACATTTGGTTCTATACTTGGAATTAGCATTAAATAGAGTATTAAGTTGGTAGTAAAAGGAACCGATCCTACAAATCCACCAATAATGAAATTCACAAAAAATTTAGTACGCAAATATTTATTTTTACTATACCTCGTAAAAATATTTTTACTAAAGCCACTATTTATATCTTCAGCATAGGAATCCGAATAAGCCATAGCTACAAGCAGTGGCAATATAATACTAAGGATCATGTTATATTCATTTACACTATACAGAATCCACCATTCATAAACTCCTAATGGATAATCATAAAAATCCATTCCACTCAATTGTATGGTGTCATTCGTTAAAACATCTAACAATGCAAGTAAAACTCCTACCACTAGCACAATTAGAAAGGGTTTTCTTGTGATAGCACGCTTCAGTTCAATATTAAACATCAGAAACTTCCCCTTTTAACATAAACTAATGAGTAAGGGCTATATAACCCAACCCTTACTCATTTCTAAAAAACTATTAAATTGAATCAGGGCTCCAAACCCCCGCAGCACCCCACTTAGAAGCATCTGCTGGTTGATACTGCCTTACACCTTTTATCTTTACATTTACCGGTGTGCCTCTATCCTCTCCTGCATCATTCTTTAAATAAATACCTTTTCCAAGTACATATTCATTAAACACATACGTCCATCTTTTTGAAAAAGAGCGTCCATTTGAATCTACTACCTCAGCCTTGTATGTAGCATCTCCGTCCCCAACCGAAGTCAGTTTCATATAAGCGCTCGTATAATTGTGTTTCGTTCTTGCCTCAGTATACTGCGCCTTATAATCAGCAGTAAAATAAAAGTAATATGGCTTATCCGTACTATTTGCAGCCAGCTGTATCACCCATGCCACCAACTAATGCACCTGTAATACACCAAGGGCTTTTTTATAGTATTTTTCAGAAATACTCCTCCTAATATTTTTATCATAATAATCTCTTTTAAAGTAATACATATTTCCTTCATTTAGTTATAAATGTAAAAATTATGATTATTATATACACATATTAGCATTTCGATTTGGAATGTCAATACTAAATTGTCTATGTTTGTATATTTTTCCAAATCAAAATGCCAATCACACAATAATATTCCCTTTAAAGAGAAATCTCCTGTGTTTTTTTTATTGCTTAACCTGAATGATTCATACTTAAACATAAGCTCACAAAATGCATCCAGGAATGATAATTTTATCTTCTATCGTCATTCTCATTCATTTAGAAATTAAATACTAGTTTTAAGTGAAATTCAGGATTATCCATGATAACAAAAATAAAATAGCGAGAACTCTCCAATAAAAAAGAGAAGTTCTCGCTAAACATACATTCTTTATTTTGTTCCAAATAAACGGTCGCCCGCGTCTCCTAATCCAGGGACGATGTATCCGTGATCGTTTAGTTTTTCATCTAACGCTGCTAAGTAAATATCTACGTCTGGATGTTCTTCTTGAATAACGTTTACCCCTTCTGGTGCAGCTACAAGACACATTAATTTAATATGTTTTGCCCCGCGTTTTTTTAATGAACGGATAGCTTCTGATGCTGATCCACCTGTTGCAAGCATTGGGTCAATGACGATAAATTCGCGTTCTGCTACGTCTGTTGGTAATTTTACATAATACTCTATTGGTTTTAATGTTTCAGGGTCACGATATAACCCGATATGTCCTACTTTTGCTGCTGGAATTAATTTAATCACACCATCTACCATGCCAAGTCCTGCGCGTAAAATCGGCACTAAGCCTACTTTTTTACCCGCTAAGCGCTTACATGTTGTCGTTGCGACGGGTGTTTCAATTTCTACATCTTCCACAGGAAAATCACGTGAAATTTCAAACGCCATTAACATTGCTACTTCGTCGACTAATTCGCGAAATTCTTTCGTACCTGTATCTTTATCTCGAATGATCGTCAACTTGTGCTGGATTAACGGATGATCTAAAATAACTAATTTTGACAAAGAAAACCTCTCCTTACCGTTTCAAAGTATCCTTTCGTATCATACAGAAAAATATTATGGTAATCAAGTTTCCCGAACGATTCTTTTTTAAACAAAAAAGCGCCCACATTTGGACGCTTTTATTTCTATTACATATTTGGATACATTGGGAATTTTTTCGTTAAAGCTGCTACGCGTTGGCGTGCTTCTTCCATTTTTTCTTCATTGCCAATGTTTTTAAGTGTAAGAGCCATAATAGACGCTACTTCTTTCACTTCTTCTTCGCCGAATCCACGAGTAGTAGAAGCTGCTGTACCGATACGGATACCACTTGTAATAAATGGACTTTCTTTGTCGTATGGAATAGTATTTTTGTTTGTTGTAATACCAACCGCATCTAATGCTTCTTCTGCCACTTTACCAGTTAAACCAAGGCTAGATACGTCAAGAAGAACAAGATGGTTATCTGTACCTCCAGATACGATCGAAATACCTTCTTCTTTTAATGTTTCTGCCATTGCTTTTGCATTTTTAATCACTTTTTCGCCATATTCTTTAAAAGATGGTTGTAATGCTTCTCCAAAGGCAACCGCTTTTGCTGCAATCACGTGCATTAATGGACCACCTTGAATACCAGGGAAAATGGATTTATCGATTTTTTTGCCGAATTCTTCTTTACATAAAATCATTCCACCACGAGGGCCACGTAATGTTTTATGTGTAGTTGTTGTAACGAAATCAGCATATTCGACAGGGTTTGGATGTAACCCCGTCGCAACAAGACCTGCGATGTGCGCCATATCTACCATTAAGTATGCACCTACTTCGTCCGCAATTTCACGGAAACGTTTGAAGTCGATTATACGTGGATACGCACTCGCACCTGCTACGATTAATTTTGGTTTATGTTCGATTGCTTTTTGACGTACATCTTCATAATCGATACGATGTGTTTCTTTATCCACACCATATTCGATAAAGTTATATTGCACACCACTGAAGTTTACAGGACTACCGTGTGTTAAATGTCCACCGTGTGAAAGGTTCATCCCAAGTACTGTATCGCCATGTTCTAAAATAGTGAAGTAAACAGCCATGTTTGCTTGTGCACCAGAGTGTGGTTGTACGTTTACATACTCTGCACCGAAAATTTCTTTTGCACGATTGCGCGCTAAGTCTTCTACGATATCGACGTATTCGCAACCACCATAGTAACGACGCCCTGGATAACCTTCTGCATATTTATTCGTTAACACTGAACCTTGTGCTTCCATCACCGCTTCTGATACGACGTTTTCTGAAGCAATTAGTTCAATTTTGTCACGTTGTCTACCTAATTCTAATTGAATCGCATCAAAAACTTCTTTGTCTTGTTTTTGTAAATGTTCCATTGTAATCCCCTTTCTAAATAAATCGCCCATTAAATAGAATACTTTTTTATTTTACCATGAATCATTAAAAAAACGTATATTTTTATATGAAAATATTTTAATATTCGGTTTTTACTATTATTCGTAACATGCGCGCACGCCACCGATTAATTTTGGACGCGTTTTAGCTAACGTCACGTGGGCTTGTCCAATTTGATTCCGTCTGGCACGAAGCGGTACCGCCACGTGTTTTAAATGCATCCCGATAAACGTGTCTCCAATATCTATTCCCGCATCGGCACGAATAAATTCCACCATGACAGGATCTTGTAAATGTTCGTACGCATACGTCGCCATTTGCCCACCCGCAAATGGTTTTGGAACGACGGTTACTTGTTCAAAACCATATTTTTCAGCGGTTGCTCGTTCTACAACGAGCGCACGATTTAAATGTTCACAACATTGAAACGCAAGCTGCACATTCGTTTCTTGTTGAAACGTCGTAAACGCGGTAAATAATGCTTCTGCCACATCACCCGCACCGTGCGTCCCAATTTTCTCTCCTATCACTTCACTCGTACTGCATCCAATGACGAATAGCTGTTTGTCAGAAAGCGGATATTGTTCGTTTAAATCGTGTAAAATATCAAGGGTTTCGTTTTGTAATTCGTCTAATGACATGGCGAACATCTCCTTCGGTTTATGATAGAGATTTTTTTTCGTAGTCGGTAATTTTTCCGACGCGACGTTCGTGACGACCGCCTTCAAATTCTGTTGTTAACCAAACGCGTGCAATTTCTGCCCCTAATCCAGGACCCATAATACGGCCACCCATTGCTAAAATGTTGCTATCATTATGTTCGCGTGTTGCTTTTGCGCTAAATAAGTCATGTACTAATGCACAACGAATACCTGATACTTTGTTAGCTGCAATCGACATCCCGATTCCTGTTCCGCATAATAAAATACCGCGGTCAAATTCACCGTTTGCTACTTTTTCTGCTACTGGAATTGCATAGTCTGGGTAATCCACGCTGCAGCTACCATCGCAACCAAAGTCTTCATATTCAATACCTAGTTCATCCATTACTTTCATTACTTCTTTGCGTAATTCTACCGCACCATGATCCGATGCAATTGCTACTTTCATGTTTAGTTCCTCCTATTGATTATGTGAAAATTTTTCAATCGTTCCTTTTAAGCGATTCGCTTGTTCCGATAATCCATGAATCGATGTTGCAATTTCTTCCACAGAGTGTGTTTGTTCGTGTACGGACGTTGCAGCTTCATTGACGCTGGCAGAAATTTCTTCTACAATCGCAGCAACGTCTTGCGTATGCCCATTCGTATGCTGAACTTTTTTCATTTGACGACTCATTAAGGAAGCAATCTCTTCTATTGATTTTACAACATCTTGCGTGGATCGCACCATTTTTTGAATAGCATCATTTGCCATCGCACCTTTTTCCGCTTCCGCTAACGCTTGCACGACTTGCGTATCTAACCGGCTAACGACGGAAAACGTTTCTTGTTGAATTGTTTCGACCAATTGACGAATATCTTGGACCGCATGACCGCTTTCATCCGCCAATTTTCGCACTTCGTCCGCAACAACCGCAAATCCTTTCCCGTGCTCCCCTGCTCGTGCTGCTTCAATTGATGCATTTAACGCTAACAAGTTTGTTTGATCAGCCATGTCTCCGACTAGCTTCACGATTTCTCCAATTTTTTCGGTATACGTTTTTAACGCATGTACCGATTCACGCGATGCTTGTTGTTCTTTTGCTAACTGGTTAATTCCTTCAATTAATTCTTCAATTTGCTCAGTTGTTTCTTGAAATTGCTGTGCCATTTTGACTGCATGTTCATTCGATGTACTCGCATACGTCGATACTTCGCCTGCGATTTCCGCTACCTCGTCCATTAATTCAGCAGATGTTTGTACAGACTGTGCTGATTGATTCGTACCTTCTGCTATTTCTCCAATCATTTTCGATACGACGTTCGATTGTTGCGCTACTTGATTGGATGCTTGTTCTAACGTCCAAACTTTTGCATTCGTTTCGTTAAAATTAGCGTTAATATCTTGCACCATTTGGCGTAAACTCGCTAACATTTTGTTAAACGCAATACTTAATGAACGAATTTCATCATCAGATTTTGGTACAATCACGTCGATAGAAAGATCTCCTTGCGCCGCTCGCTGTGCAGTTACTTCTAAATCTTGTAATGGTTTCACTAAATAACGTGCCCCAAAATAAGCAAATACCGCTGACCAAAATACCCCTAACATAAGCGTAATCGCCGTAAACCATGCTTGCGATAATGAAATACTGTCTTTCAACCAATCATATAAAACAAACATACAAAAAAAGCTTGTACTATATGTAATCACAGCAACACTGACCGTAAATAACACATATTTTTTCCCTATACTAAAAGAATACCGTTGTTTTTCATGATCCATTAAAGGACACCCCCTTCAGTTAATTTTTTAATGACGCGATCGATGATTTTATCTAACTCTTGTAACGTTTGTTCATATACTTCTACGGAACCACCAAATGGATCCGCTACGTTGCCGCGTTCATCATATGCATATTCTTTCAATGCAAACACTTTGTCCGCCATTTTTGGATATTGCGATAAAATCATTTGTTTATGCGCTTCGGTCATCGTTAATACTAACGTTGCCCAATCTAAATCTTCCACTGTTAATCTAGCAGCTATATGCTCGCACTCCATCCCTCTATCTTGTAGTACTTTTTTCGCTTGGTACGAAATCGGACTGCCTGGAAACGCACTAATACCAACTGATTTTACTTCTACTTCTTTATTTTTTTGTTTAAATAAGGCTTCAGCCATTGGGCTTCGACATGTATTACCTGTGCAAACAAAAATAACTCTTTCCAAAAACGCTCACTCCTTCCGTGTAAGGTTCATCCTTTTCCCTTATTATAACGGCCAAATAAGGTGAATTCCAAACACTATTAATATAATTCCACCAAATGCTTCTGTGTAAGCCCCAAAATACGCATGAACATGTTTAGAAATTAATAAACCGATAAAAGTCACCAGCATACTAACCGCACCAAATAAAAAAATAATTAAAAGTACTTTCATTTGAAACATGCCTAAACTTAACCCGACTGAAAAACTATCAAGACTAACAGAAAAGCTTAACACGCACAATTTAGAAAACGTAATACTAATTGCCCGTAGTTCACTCGCTGGTTTTTGACTAAAAAACAACATTTGCACGCCTAACAATAACACAAGAATACCACCGATGGTCGTCGCAATCGGAGTAAAATGCTCATACACAAGTTGTCCGACTATGACACCAAATACCGGCATGGTTACATGAAAAAGTCCGATTAATACGACAAAAATAGCGACATATTTAAATCGCTTCATATGCATTCCTACCCCTAAACTGACCGAAAAAGCATCCATACTAAGTGCAAACGCCATTAAAAAAAGCGTTAACCATTCCCCTAACCATACTTGAGGCATTTTTGTTCCTCCTACAAAATTCAGATGATTTCTTTCTAACGTATGCGTTAAAAGGGGTAGATAGAAGTAGGATTCGTTTCATGCTTAAGCAGGTGCGTGTTTCCACAAAAAAAGCACTAGATTGCTCAGTGCTTTTCCTCGTACTCTCGTATATATTTTTTCCCGGCTGCTTTTTCTAACCTATTCATTAATGCAACGCCGACTCCTTGTTTCGGAAACGTTTCACTAAAAATAATATCCACATGTGCATGATTAAATTTTCGTAACACATCATATAAATGATGATTCACCGACGCTAAATCGTTGCGATATCCACATGTGCATAACGTATCTGCTTGATACACTTCTTTTCGTTCTGCCGTCGTTAGCACCCCTACTTTTAAACCTTCTTTTCGTTTTTCGTCTATCCTTGCTTGCATGAAAGCAGGAGAACCTTCTACTAAATAAAGGGGAGCATTCGGTGCATAATGTGTATATTTCATCCCTGGTGCTTTCGGTTGTTTATGTTCTATGAATAACGCATCATCGAATAGTACGTCCACACCCGTCACGTTTTCTAACTGTTCTTTCGTGATGCCACCTGGACGTAAAATAATAACTTGTCCTTCTGTTGTACAGTCAATAACCGTCGACTCTACTCCTACACCTGTCGCACCGCCATCAACAATCCCTGCTATTTTCCCGTCTAAGTCTTCTTTTACATGAGCAGCAGTCGTTGGAGACGGTTTTCCGGACACGTTCGCACTCGGCGCTGCAATCGGTAAATTAGCTTCTTTGATTAACGCTAACGCTATCGGGTGATCCGGCATACGGATTCCGACAGTAGATAAACCAGCTGTGACTGCATTCGACAATCCTTCTTTTCGCTTCATCACTATCGTTAACGGTCCAGGCCAAAACACATCCATACATTTTTTCGCTACTTCCGAGATATCCACAACTAATGATTCCAATTGATTTCGCGAAGCAATGTGGACAATAAGTGGATTATCGCTCGGACGTCCTTTTGCTTGAAAAACCTTTTGTACCGCTTCATCCGACCATGCATTAGCTCCTAACCCATACACCGTTTCCGTCGGAAAAGCGACGACTTCATTTTGTTTTAACAAGTCACTTGCTTCTTTTATTTGTGGATAAACTTGTTCTTTTTCCACACAACTATCCACAATCCAATATGTTGTTTCCACATCAATCAACTTCTTTCTATTTCACGAAAAACCAACAATTTTTTTAGCATCTCAGTTTAGTTATCCACAGTTTGTGAATAAAAACATATGTTTTGTGGATAACAATGTGTATAATTGTGGACTTTTTAGGCTGTTAACCAATTCCAACCACTTTTTATCCACTCTACTACCGCAAATTTCACTTCTACTGGTGTTTCATCTTGAAAAAGTTCGTCTTCTTTCACTTGTCCTGTCGAAAAATCAAGAAAACATAATGGTGGAAATAATACACACCACCAGTTCGACCCTTCCCCTTCGCCAAGCGTAATTAACACCGTTTCATACGTTCCCGCTGGATACAACACATTTCCATACGCCTTCGTTGGGAATTTCGCTTTAGTGAATTTCACGTCATACGAGATTTTTTGTTTTTCCCGCTTTAAAATGTCCTGTACCGTTTGATCTATTTCCGGCAATCGTTTTTTAATCACTTTTTTTGCTTCTTTAAATGACGTTAAATTGTGCACCCACGTTAAAATCTGGGCATTCACTTCGTCACGAATTGCTCGTTTAATCGCTTGATCTTTGTCTGTATCGCTATTTGCTAAGATCCGTAACCGAATGGCTTCATCTGGAATCACTTCTGTTTTTGCTAAACTAACAGAATAAGAGAAAAAAATCGAATAAAAACTAATAACACTAATAATAAGTCCTTTAAATAAACGTTTCATTATCTACACCACCCCTTCCCTAGATAGTGTAGACAAAGGAACACTCTTTTAAACTCTCAAACTTATGAATCGATTCCGTTTGGAGACAAAAACACCATTCGGTCTTTTCCGTTTATATCATAGACGACTTCTACCTTTTCTTTTAGAAAGGCATCTTGCAGCATTTGTTTTACCGCTTCCCCTTGGGTCACCCCTACTTCAAAGGCAATAACGCTTTCGGTTCCGATACAACTTGGGAGTTGTTGCACGATTTTCCGGTACATATCGAGCCCATCTTCCCCGCCGAATAACGCAAGATGTGGTTCGTGATCTTTGACAACTTCATCGAGCGTCGCTTCTTCCGCGTTCGGAATGTATGGCGGATTCGAGACGATGACGTCAAACGGTTGTTCGTTCATGACTGGTGTTAATAAGTCGCCTTGTACAAATGTTACGTCAGCACCGAGTTTTTCAGCATTTTGTGTGGCTACTTGTAATGCTTGTTCGGAAATATCAATCGCATAAACGTCTGCATCTGGCACTTCTAATGCTAACGTAATCGCAAGAATCCCTGACCCTGTCCCAACGTCTACGATGCGGAGCGGTCTTTTTTTTGGCAATCGCTCTAAAATACCGACGATTAATTCTTCCGTTTCTGGTCGTGGAATTAAAACGTGTTCGTTCACTAAAAACTCTCGTCCATAAAATTGTTCATACCCGACAATATATTGTAGCGGTTCTTTTTCTGCATGACGTTTTACATCTGCTATAAAATGCGCTTCCACATCTTCTGGAATCTCTTCTTGCATCATTACTAACAATTCCGTTCGTGATTTTTTCCCTAGATGATGACGAAGAAGCAACTCACTTCCGTATCCTGCAACGTGATGGTCTTCTAAAAAAGAAGAAGCCCATCTTAGGGCCTCAAAAACTTTCATGCTTTCACCTCATCAAGCTTATGCTTTGTTTGTACTTTCCATTTTACGTGTTTGATCTTCTAAAATAAGCGCTTCAATAAACTCTTCTAGTTTTCCTTCTAAAATTTGATCTAACTTTTGAATCGTTAAACCGATACGATGGTCGGTTACACGGTTTTGCGGGAAATTGTACGTACGAATCCGCTCTGAACGATCCCCTGTTCCAACCGCATTTTTTCTCGTTTCTGCATATTCTGCTTGTGCTTCTTGTTGAAATTTATCATAAATACGTGCACGTAATACTTTCATCGCTTTTTCTTTGTTTTTAATTTGTGATTTTTCATCTTGGCAACTAACGACGATACCTGTTGGGATATGCGTTAAACGAACGGCTGACATCGTCGTATTAACACTTTGTCCCCCTGGTCCACTCGATGCAAACGTGTCGACACGAATATCTTTTTCATGCACATCTACTTCCACTTCTTCTGCCTCGGGAAGAACCGCTACAGTAGCAGTAGACGTATGAATCCGTCCGCCTGATTCTGTCGAAGGTACCCGTTGTACACGGTGCGCCCCGTTTTCATATTTTAAATGCGAATAGGCACCTTGCCCGTTAATCATAAAAATGATTTCTTTGTATCCACCTAATTCCGTATAGTTTGCTTCAATGATTTCTGTTTTCCATCCGTGTGCTTCCGCATAGCGAGAATACATCCGGTAAAGATCTGCCGCAAAAAGTGCTGCCTCGTCCCCACCAGCTGCCCCGCGGATTTCCACGATAACGTTTTTATCATCATTCGGGTCTTTCGGTAATAATAAAATTTTTAGTTTTTCTTCTAATTGTTCTTTCGTTTCTTCTAGTTCATTTACTTCTTCTTTTACCATTTCGCGCATATCATCATCTAATTTATCTTCTAGCATCGCTTTTGCATCATCTAATTGCCCTAACACATCCGAAAATTGACGATATACTTCTACCGTTTCTTGTATACTCGCTTGTTCTTTCGAATACTCACGAAATTTATCCATGTCATTCATTGTTTCCGGGTCGCTTAATAATTGGTTTAATGTATTATAACGTTCTTCAATTGCTTTTAATCGGTCAAGCACGTATCTCACCTCATTAGTTTTTCCGAATCCTTATAACGAAACACTCCATCTATAGAAGGCTTGCATTCGTTCATAAGGGATAACAGTACAATTATAATATAACGCTTGGATTTACGTCAAAACGAGTTTACTTTTCATTAGGGAGAAAAATGAGCTCATCCATTAATTGAAGATTTTTTCATTGGATAGACATCGAGAAAGGAGTATTACGAAACGATAGTAGAAGAACATGCGGGGAATCTTTTTTTTAGTAATAGTCATAGTCACAATAACTACAAAGAGTTTTTTTATTCTGATTCTAAATAGTTTTATTTTTGTAAGAGACACTAATATTTTATTTTGTACTATATAAGTGTTACATTACTTTTTACAAAATAGTAATGTAATTGGTATTTTCTTATTCAAGTTTAGCGATTTATACTCTAAAACAACATCTTTCGAGGGGGATAAACATTTAAGGGGTAGTTGCAACTACCCCTTAAATCAAAAAACAATTATTTCTTTTTTTCACGTTTCTGTCTTATTAATATAGATGAAAACAATAAAACTAAAATGAAAAATATAAAAGGTAAATCTTTATCACCTAAATCAACCAAAATTGATATAAAAATATATAAAACCAATAAAATAGCCAACAATATATTAACTTTTCTATGCATCTACATCATCCCAAATCTATTATTTTTTTGGAATACAACTCCAATTTCTTAGATTAGGCCCATATTTATACAGATAGAAACCTTTATCATACCAATCACATAAACCTGCACCTGCAGCAAGTAACTTTTGAGCTTTAACTGCTTTTGAATGTGAAATATAATAATAAGTCGTTTGCGTTGTAAATGTTCGGTTCTTTTCCACGCTTTTGTTTTCCAAATTAGAATGCTGTATATCGAATAGAGTTCCACCAAAAGAAATTTCTCCGTTATCCACCAAGTTATTCATTTCAACAAGAATATATTCAAAATGTTGAAAAGCTTCTTCACTAACATTTGCTTCTTTAGCACTTCTAAAAGCATTTTTTACATGTCCATTTTGTGATGATATAATGGCTCTTTCTTCCAAATCAGAATTTGCAATTTCTAAAGAAAGATCCATATAATCAGCTTTTTCATTATTAAATTGTTCCTTTTCTTTTTCATTTAGGGTGGATTCACTAATTACACTATCCCCATATTTACAGTCTTTTTTTACATCTGTTTCAACAGCTAAAGCAGAATTTAAAGGTGAGAACACAGTTACAAGTAGTGAGATAACTAACATAGATAATAAAATTTTCTTCATAAAAAAACCTAATATGGTAATTATAATATAACATATTTTTTAATTATTGTATATATTTTAAAAAAGGTCTTTTATAACGAAAATGTTTAGTGGTCAACAACTAGCCAAATCCACTAAAAATAGACTTATATATTGGATCATATGTATAAAAAAAATTCATTTAAGCATTGATTCTCCTAAATAATTCTTCGTTTTTTTAAAATAAATAACAGATACCCTATGATACCCTAAACTCGTTTTTGATTCGATTGATTGCTCCATATCAGTGCATAAAAAAACGCATTCGCTTGGAATCTAATTTCTTGTTATTGATGACAAAGTAAGTCTACGCCATTCGTGAAGCTTTGGTGAATGCTGTAATACACCGAGATTATAGTTTTTCTTACTGCATTTATTTCAAGACCGAATAGAAATCGTATCCGTAGGTGGTTTAGTGAAAGGATGGACAATAGAAGATATTGAGCTAGGAGTTTCGCAAAGTCGTAATCCAAAACTCGCAACTGTTTTATATCGATTAAAATGGATTGAAAGTTACGGAACGGGCTTGCAACGAATGAAGGACAGTTATCAACCATCATCCGTACAACCTTTTTGGAAAATAGGACCACACGCTTTCGTCGTAACCTTACCGAAACAAGAAATCGTCCTCCACCATCACCAAGGTGAACAACTGTCTACATGGTTACAAAATAACGATACTTTTACAGCAAAAGAATTAGAAAATTATTTAGATCGTAGTAAGGCAACGGTTCGTAAATTGTTAAAGGAATGAATGAACACCAATCAAATTACTCGTATCGGAAAAGGACCAGCGACAAAATATCAAGTAAAGAAATGAGATCGTACTTCTTTTCGTATAAACTTTTTGAAAATAGGGTATATGGTATATAACATCCTATAAATGAGGTGAATACATGAAAGTAGTAATTATCGGAGGAGACGCTGCAGGAATGAGTGCAGCTATGCAAGTTAGTCGAAAGAAACCAGAAGATAAAGTGGTCGTCTTAGAAAAAACAGATTTGTATTCGTACGCACAATGTGGGGTTCCTTATTACATTGGCGATGAAATTAAGGAAGGAAATCAATTAGTCGCTCGGCCACGTGACGTTTTTATTCAAAAATTTGGAATTGATGCACGCATTTTTCATGAAGTAACAGGTGTAGATGTAGAACGAAAACTAGTGACAGGAATGAATGTGGAAACGAATGAACCATTTGAAGAGTCGTACGATCGTTTGCTCATTGCGTCTGGTGCTAGCGCGATTTCGTTGCCATTAGAAGGAGCTGACTTAGGTCGGATTTTCCATGCTAAAACATTACATGATGCCGACCGAATTCGCGATGTATTACAAGATAAACCGATTCAAACCGTTGGGATTATTGGCGGTGGATATATCGGATTAGAAGTAGCAGAAAATATTAAAAAACTTGGCAAGGACGTGCACTTATTCCAACGAAGTGGACAACTAGCAGGCATTTTTGACCCAGATTTTGCAGAAATGATTGCAACAGAAGCAATAGATCAAGGCGTACACGTGCATTTTCATGCGAGCGTTTCTGGATTTAAAGGAACAGATGTCGTCGAAGCTGTGATTGCCAACGACAAAGAGTATCCAGTCGATCTTGTGATTATGAGTACGGGAATTAAGCCAAACACGCACTTTTTAAAAGGAACAGAGATTGAGTTGTTTGGAAATGGTGCGGTAAAAGTGAATGCATTCATGGAAACAAACGTAAAGGATGTGTATGCCGCAGGAGATTGCGCAACACAATTTAACCGTATAAAACAGCGGGATGATTATATTCCACTCGGTACGAACGCCAACAAACAAGGACGGATTGCGGGTCTTTCTTTAATTGACCAACCGAAACCGTTCCGCGGCATCGTCGGTACGTCCATTTTACAATTTTTCTCGTTACACCTTGGAAAAACAGGGTTAAGTGAAACGGATGCCAAAAAATTATTGATTCCATATGAAGTGGTTACGTTAAAAACAAATGACGTGGCCCATTATTACCCGACACACGAAGCAATACACATAAAATTGTTATACCATCGCGACACTCATCAATTGTTAGGTGGACAATTAATCGGTAAAAAAGGTGTCGATAAGCGGACTGACGTGTTAGCTACTGCACTTTATCATGAAATGACTATCGAAGAATTACTAGATTTGGACTTATCTTATGCACCACCATTTAATAGTGTGTGGGATCCGTTGCAACAAGCAGCAAGACGCGCCAAATAAAAACCACCGAATGCTGATTGCACATAGGGAGATATTAAAAACAATGAAATGACAGGCTTTAAGCGGGTATGAAAACGAGTGATAAATCATGTGTTAACAAGATTTATCACTCTGTTTTGTATCGTTATCAATTATTCCCATTCTTTAATACTTCTTGCCATTTAGTCGGAAAACCAATTTCTTTTAGGTTGATATAATCTGAAAACTCTTCCATTAATACTTCTAATCCGATAATAAAGTTTATACAATCATTTCGATCTAGAAGTTTAGTGAGCACAAATACAACAGCAAAAATAGTTCTGTTATCAATTTGCAGTGATTTGTACTCTTTTAAAGACGGTTTAATCACTAAACCTTTCCCATATAATCTGCCATAATGTGCACAAACATTTCTAACATAAGAAAGCGTATGAAGCCAACTTGCGACAGTTTCTGGGGAAATATTTAAATGCTGAATTATTTTAATCTTAGTATTACGTAATAAATTTCTATATATTCTAGATAAATCACCAAATGATGTGACCTCTATCGCAACCCAGAACGGAAACAAGCCATTATATTTTTCCTTATGATGTATGACAAACAATTCTTTACTTGATTTATGTATGTCCTTCTCTAACTGAGTTAAAAAGCTTGTATGATATTTTTCATTGTTGAAATATTCCGACTTTTTATAACCTAAGGCGCCATAGTCATGTGCATGATAGTACGCAATTTTTGTACGAAACTCAATTTAAACTGACTCCAAATAATAAATAAACAGTTCTCGTAATCTTTTATCGAAATTACAAATCATTTCCAATTGTCTAAACGTTACACCATCTCGAAATATATCTTTATCGCTTTCTTTTAGGGTTAATCCGTAAGCAGAGAATCTATAATAGTTTATCTTTTTTAAGAAATTTAATGCTTTTTCTTCATCCTCTATTATTAAATTCTTACCTTTTAGAATCTCCAATTGCTCTTCAAATGTTTTTGGTTCTTTTAAATGTATATCAGGCGTTAAAATGCTAATCACCTCTATAAATAAAAAAATGACCCACCCTGGTTCGCATTGTAAAGAGGCGTGGTGAGTTCTGTTAATATGATTATATGATACTCTTTTCGTTTTGTCCATGTAATTGCTATAAAAGTTTCCCTTAAAGAAACCCCCTAAACGATTTTTTTATTTCACGATAATGACTGGACAATGCGAATATTTCGATACTTTATGGCTAACGCTTCCGAGCAACATTTTTTGCACGACATTTAAGCCACGGCTTCCCATAACAATAACGTCAAAGTCATGTTCCTTCGCATATTCCACAATTTTAGGAGCAGCATCCCCGTATAAAAGGGTTAAGCCATACTTAATTTCTTTTTCTTCTAATTTTTCTTTCGTTTTCTGCAAACGTTTATGTCGTAACGATTCATGTTCTTTTTTGCTTTGTTTATAAATAGCATTTCCTTTCGCATGATCGTCATCGATAACATGAAGAATTTCTACTTCTGCATTTTCTGCGACGCTCGCTAAATAAGCAGCTTTTTCAGCTGCCTTTTCCGCAAACGGCGAACCATCTGATGCAACTAAAATTTTTTGAAACACAACATTTCCTCCTATTCTTCCACTCTATGTACTTAGTTTACCAGCTTTGTCATAGTCTTTCGAACAATATGAATGAACATTCATTCTTTTTTTAAAAAAAGAAAGAAGCCACCTGTTCTCAGATGACATTCTTATTATTTGACAATCATCACCGGACAAGTTACACGTTTAGCCACTTTATGGCTGACGCTTCCAAGAACCATTTCTTGAAATGCATTTAACCCGCGACTTCCAATGACAACGGCATCAAACGGACGTTCATTCGCATACGAGACAAGCGTTGGGCCAGGGTCTCCTTGCAACAATTTAATGTCAAAGGAAATTTTTTTTTGCTCTAATTTTTCTTCTAACGGAATTAATCGCTCCCGTCGTTGCAACATAATCGCTTCCTTTTCTTTGTATGGAAGCCCGTCCATTTTTTCCTTCGTAAAATCTAGCACATATACTACTTCTACTTTCGCATCCTTCGTTGCTTTCGATAAGTAGATTGCTTTTTCAGCTGCTCGTTCGGCATTTTCCGAACCATCATAGGCAAGCAAAATATTTTTAAACATACGACTACCTCCATTTTCTAACGTTGTTACTATGTAAAATAGGGTTTCTTTGAATTTATACCCCTTTTTATGCAGATAAAACAACTTGTCGCTTACAGAGGTGGTTTTTGGTGGCATCTGCGACAAACAGGATAATACGTATCGTTGCCACCGATTTGAATTTGTTCACCGGTAAAGATTGGTTGGTTGTTTTCATCTACCCGTAAATTCATCGTTGCTTTTCGCTCACAAAACCAACAAATCGTTTTTAATTCTTCGATTTTATCCGCATATAACAGCAAATATTTACTTCCTTCAAACAATTCATTTTGAAAGTCATTTTTTAATCCAAAACACATAACAGGAATGTTTAATTCATCAACAATTTTCGTTAATTGTAACACGTGATGTTTTTTCAAAAACTGCGCTTCATCAATTAAAATACAATGCGGAAATGCGTTGCTTTCATGCACAATGTCAAATACGTCTGTCTCATCAAAAATCGGTGTTGCCTCGCGTCTCATCCCGACACGACTAGAGACGACACCTACTTCATCCCGATGATCCAATCCAGAAGTAAAAATGAGAACTGATTTATTTTGTTCTTCGTAATTGTGCGCAACTTTTAAAATTTCAATCGATTTTCCACTATTCATTGCACCATATTTAAAATAAAGTTGGGCCATTTTCCTACTCCTCGCTCACGTTGTTTTACCCGAAAACTGAAAAATGTAACCATAAAAAAAAGGCAAGTGAACACTTGCCTTTTTTTCTTACTTAAGGTTGTATTTTTTCTTAAAGCGATCCACACGACCACCAGCATCTGCGAATTTTTGACGACCCGTATAGAATGGGTGACATGCAGAACAAATTTCAACGCGAATTTCTTCCGTTGTAGAACCGCTCTCGAATTCATTACCACAAGCACATTTAACCATTACTTTATTGTAATTAGGATGAATTCCTTGTTTCATCTCTTTCATCTCCTTCCGCCCTGAGTCATTCGAAACAGAGTTAAATATCACTTATACACATAGTAGGATTATAACAGCCTGACTATGATTTTGCAACATTTCTTTTACAGAAAAAAATGCTATTTAGAGCGATTTCTTGCGTTATTTCTTTCTTGCTCCATGAGCGCAAAAAATTCTGCATTCGATTTTGTTGATTTTACTTTTTTCATAAATTGTTCCACGAAATCTAGTGAATTGTTCATCGAACGGCGAACAGCCCATAATAAGTCGAGTTGTTCTTTTGATAATAGCAACTCTTCTTTTCGTGTACCAGAACGACGAATATCAATAGCAGGGAATATGCGACGTTCTGCTAACGAACGGTCAAGATGAAGTTCCATATTTCCTGTTCCTTTAAATTCTTCATAAATGACATCATCCATCCGGCTTCCTGTATCGATTAACGCAGTTGCTAAAATCGTTAAGCTACCGCCTTCTTCAATATTCCGCGCTGCACCAAAGAATCGTTTTGGACGGTGGAATGCCGCTGGGTCAATCCCCCCTGATAATGTACGTCCGCTCGGTGGAATAACTAAGTTATACGCACGAGCTAAACGTGTAATACTATCTAATAAAATGACGACATCTTTTTTATGTTCCACTAAACGCATCGCACGTTCTAACACTAATTCTGCCACTTTAATATGGTTCTCTGGCACTTCATCAAACGTAGAACTAACCACATCTCCATTTACGGAACGAACAATATCCGTTACTTCTTCTGGACGTTCATCAATTAATAACACAATCAATTCTACATCTGGGTGATTGGTTGTAATCGAATTGGCAATTTCTTTTAACAGGCTTGTTTTTCCTGCTTTTGGAGGGGCAACGATTAATCCACGTTGACCAAAACCAACAGGGGAAATTAAATCGATAATCCGCGTTGATAAACGATTTGGCTCTGTTTCTAACACCATTTGGCGATCTGGATAAAGAGGCGTCAATGCTGGAAAATGGACGCGATCTTTTGCTGTATCTGGATTTTCTCCGTTTACTGCTTCTACGTGTAATAACCCATAGTATCGTTCATTTTCTTTTGGTGGACGAACTTTTCCGGATACCTTGTCACCATTTCGTAAATCGAATCGACGAATTTGCGATTGCGAAATATAAATATCCTCGGAACTTTGCGAATAATTAATCGGTCGTAAAAATCCAAACCCGTCTCCTTGTTTAACTTCTAAAATCCCTTCCATAAATAACAATCCATCTTGTTCTGCTTGCGCTTTTAAAATTGCAAAGATTAACTCTTGTTTTGTCAGTTTACTATAATAAGACACTTTATATTCTCTTGCCAATTCATAAAGTTCTTTTAATTTTTTATTCTCTAAATCTAAAATTGTTAATCCCATTTAAACACCACACTTTTATATAATATAATCATTTTATTTTCAAGCAAATTAGGATTTTGGTTAAAAAGAAGAACAAGGTATAAAAAGAAGCAAACCCGAGGTGTAATAACCGTTAGCAAAGAAAAGTGGTACACTATATTCTAACCATACATATCGGCATTATTCAACTATTTTTAAAAAAAGGTAAAAGCAATGACTGCTCTTACCTTTTTTTTATCTTTCCTATCATTCGATAGATTGATTTTTTAGTCTTCCATAACTAATTTTGGTTTACGAAGTAGGCTATGTTGACCTTCGATAAAACGAACCGTACCTGATTTTGCACGCATAACAAGCGAATGTGTCGTACCAACATTTTTACCTTTAAATTGTACCCCGCGTAACAATTCTCCGTCTGTTACACCTGTTGCAGCAAAAATAGCGTCGTCGCCTTTTACTAAATCGTCCATATATAAAATTTGACTTAAGTCTTTAATACCCATATCGTGACAACGAGTGATTTCTTCATCGTTTTGTGGAGCAAGACGGCCTTGGAAGTCCCCACCTAAACATTTTAATGCAACAGCAGAAATAACGCCTTCTGGTGCTCCACCTGTTCCGAGCATAATATCAACGCCAGTATGACCGAATGCCGTACTGATTGCAGCGGCAACGTCACCGTCTTGAATTAATTTAATACGTGCACCAGCAGCGCGTACTTCGTCGATAATTTTTTGATGGCGTTCCCGTTCTAAAAGTGTAACGACTACTTCATCTAAACTTTTATTTTTTGCTTCTGCTACTACTTTTAAGTTTTCTGTTACGGATTTATCTAAACTTACAAGTCCTTTTGCTTCTGGACCAACCGCGATTTTTTCCATGTACATATCCGGTGCATGTAATAAGTTCCCACGATCCGCAATCGCAATAACGGCTAACGCATTCCAAGTACCTGCTGCAACGATGTTTGTTCCTTCTAATGGGTCTACCGCTACGTCTACTGCAGGACCAACACCTGTTCCTAATTTTTCTCCGATGTAAAGCATTGGTGCTTCGTCCATTTCCCCTTCTCCAATTACAACTACACCTTGCATAGGAATCGTATCGAATACAGTACGCATTGCAGTTGTTGCTGCATCATCTGCTTCTTCTTTTTTGCCGCGTCCCATCCAACGAGCAGATGAAAGTGCTGCCGCTTCTGTTACACGTACAAGCTCCATTGTTAAACTTCTTTCCATAATTGTTGCCTCCCTGACTAGTTAAGAATGATGAATTTGTTCTAATTCTTCTACATTTAAAGGTTCTCGCCAAATTTTGGCACCCAATCCTTGTAATTTTTCCACTAAATCTTCGTAACCGCGGTCAATATGTTCCACACCCGTGATTTCCGTAATTCCTTCTGCCATCAACCCAGCTGTCACAAGCGCTGCTCCGGCACGTAAATCAGTCGCTTTTACTTTCGCACCTTGCAGCGTAACCGGCCCAGAAATAATCGCCGAACTACCTTCTAATTTAATACCTGATCCCATTCGGCGTAGTTCATCCAAATGTTTAAAGCGTGCATTGTAAATGGTATCCGTTACGACACTCGTTCCATCTGCTTGCGTTAATAGAGCTGTCATCGGTTGTTGTAAATCCGTTGGAAATCCAGGATAGACAAGTGTTTTAATATCGACATTTTTATATTGTTTAGCACGACGAATATAAATTTGATCATCGTTTACCTCAATCGGTACACCCATTTCGCGAAGCTTTGCACTTAACGACTCCACGTGCTGCGGAATGACATTATCAATAAGTAAATCTTCGCCCATCGCTGCTCCGATCACCATATACGTACCTGCTTCAATCCTGTCTGGAATAATTGTATGACGACAGCCGTGAAGAGCATCCACTCCGTCAATTCGAATAATATCTGTACCTGCACCTTTGATTCTTGCACCCATACTGGTTAAAAGTGTTGCTACATCGATAATTTCCGGTTCTTTCGCCGCATTTTCAATAATCGTTTGTCCTTTTGCTAATACAGCGGCAAGCATAATGTTAATCGTTGCACCAACACTAACAACATCAAGATAAATGCGTGCGCCGCGTAATTCATCTGCTCGTAAGTAAACAGCACCCTGCTCATTTGTGACAGTAGCACCAAGCGCTTCAAAACCTTTAATATGTTGATCGATTGGTCGAGGCCCTAAATAACACCCACCAGGAAGTCCGATCACCGCTTTTTTAAAACGCCCAAGCATCGCACCCATTAAATAATAAGAGGCACGAAGCATTTTTACTTTTCCATTTGGAAGTGGCATCGAAATAATGTTGGACGGATCAATCGTTAATTCGCCATTTTGCTTCGAAACCGTACCACCAATTTCTTCGATTAAATCACATAACAAATGGACATCTGAAATATTTGGTAAATTTTCAATGGTAACAGGTGAATCGGCCAATATAGCTGCTGGAATTAATGCCACCGCACTATTTTTCGCCCCGCTAATACATACTTTTCCTTTTAGGAAGTGGCCTCCTTCGATATTAAGCTTCTCCATACAAATCTTCCCTTTCTAACCTGATTCATCGTTACATGTTAGTATGCACGTATTCTTTCAAAACATTGCCTTTGCCATTTGATTATTTTTGTTGACTTTTTTCCCAATCTGCTAAAAATTGTGCAATTCCTTTATCTGTTAACGGATGTTGAACAAGTTGCATAATAACTTTATACGGAATGGTCGCAATATGTGCACCGCGAAGAGCTGCTTCTCGTACATGTTGCGGATGACGAATACTAGCTGCAATAATTTGCGTATCTAAACCATGGATGTGAAATAAATCCGAAATGTCCGAAATTAACTCCACCCCATTTTGACCAATATCATCTAACCGTCCGATAAACGGAGAAACATACGTCGCTCCTGCACGAGCTGCTAACAATGCTTGGTTTAAAGAAAAAATTAAGGTAACGTTCGTTTTTACACCGTGATTCGAAAAATATTTAACCGCTTTTAATGCTTCTAATGTCATCGGTACTTTGATGGTAATATTTGAAGAAATGTTTGCAAGTTCCATTCCTTCCCGAATCATTCCTTCTGCATCAAGCGAAATCACTTCCGCACTAATCGAACCATCGACTACCTCTGCAATCTCTTTCATACGTGTATGGAAATCAACATTTTCTTTTGCAATCAGCGATGGGTTCGTTGTTACTCCCGCTAAAATCCCAAGCGAATTCGCTTCTTTAATTTCTTCAATATTCGCCGTATCAATAAAAAATTTCATAAAATGTCCATCCTTTCTTTTTTGCAGCATGGGCATGATGACTCGTTACTTTTTTTATATGAAAAGGAAACCGCCCAAAAAACAAGGGGCGGCTCTGACAAAAAGATTAGGCTTTGTTAGAAGAACCAAAGTCACGCATTTTGCCAATTACCGTCGCTTTAATTGCATCACGAGCGGCTGTTAAATATTTACGTGGATCGTACACTTCTGGTTTTTCTTCCATAAATGCGCGTACAGCTTTTGTTGCTGCAATTTGGTTTTCTGTATTGACGTTAATTTTAGCAGTTCCTAATGAAATTGCTTTTTGAATATCTTTTAATGGAATACCTGAACCACCGTGTAATACGAGTGGAACATTCGTTAATTCCATCACTTCTTGCATTTCTTTGAAACCAAGTTTTGGTTCCCCTTTGTATGGTCCGTGTACAGAACCTAATGCTGGAGCAAAGGAGTCAACGTTTGTTTCACGAATTAATTGTTCACATTCTGCTGGAATCGCATATGCTTCTTCCGCAACGATTACGTCGTCTTCCTCGCCACCAATGCGTCCTAATTCCGCTTCTACAGACACACCTAATGCGTGCGCAACGTCTACGACGCGTTTTGTTAACGCAATATTTTCTTCTAATGGAAAGTGAGAACCATCAATCATAACAGATGTGAAACCTGCATCGATTGCTTGCACACATTTTTCAAAACTGGAACCGTGGTCTAAATGAATTGCCACTGGTACTGTCACTTCGTATGCAACCATTAATTCTTCTACCATTGCAACAACAAGACGGAATCCACCCATGTAACGAGCAGCACCTTCTGACACACCTAAAATAACTGGTGATTTTTCTTCTTCTGCAGCTTGTAAAATTGCTTGTGTAAACTCAAGGTTGTTAATATTAAATTGACCTACTGCATATTTTTCTTCTTTAGCTTTGTCAAGCATCTCTTTCATGGAAACTAAAGGCATGAAAAATCCTCCTTTAATGGAACTATCATCATAATTTTGTCTTACTACTATGTAACTTATTTTCTTTCCTAAAAACCCCACTCAATTATAGCATAAGTCTTATAAATTGAAACGAATATATTGTTAATTTTCACGCATATGTAAGATGTCTTTCACGGTTTCACGCACTTCGTTAATATCAAATGGTTTAAAGAAATGTGTACGTGCTCCCAATTGTTTTGACGTCTCAATCATACTTAATTCCCCATATGCCGTCATCATAATCACTTCTACGGAAGAATCGACATTTTTTACTCGCCTTAAAATTTCTAAACCGTCCATTCCAGGAATTTTCATATCCAATAAAATGACATCTGGTCGCTCTTTTTGCACACAGTCAATCGCTTCTACTCCATTTGCCGCTTGAAACGTTGTAAATCCCTCTTGTTGAAATACTTCGTTTAATAACATCCGAATGCCAAACTGATCGTCCACAATTAAAATTTTTGCTGTCATCCTCTTCACCTTTCCTTACCCATCCTAATTTATACACTGTTTACTTATTCGGGAAAATTCCAAAAATTCCTACCCTTATCATATACTGAATGTAGAGAACATTTCTTGCTTTTTTTCAAAATTCGTTATAATGTTTGATTCAGCTCAGTCGAAAGGAGGGAATAAACGAGCAATTTTTTTGTTCGTTTGTGCCAACAATACTAAAAATATTTACTACTCAAGTATTAGGGAAATGTCAAGAGATTGCCAGCAAAGAAGAAGAACGAATTGAAGAAGCAAGTCGGGTACTTGCCCAAACCATTCTTTCCGATGGACAACTTTACTTCGCAGGAACATCGGAGCTCGCTGGACTTCCCTTTGCAGCAACAATGGGAGACGAACGCCTACCAAAAAGTCAATTTTTATTTGAAGATGGAACCCTGCCAACGTTAACACCGCTCGATTGCGTCGTTCTTTTTTCAAAAGAAGGACAAGACGGAGAAACGTTCGCCATTATCGAAGAGATTAAAAAAACAAGCGCAACCATCATCGGCATCTCCCGAAACGAAGCATCCCCCCTATCCGAACAAGTCGATTTTCACATTAGCTACCACCTAGAAGACGGAATCCTCCCAACAGACGAAGGTGGACGAACCGGATACCCACACGCCTTTTTAGCTCATTATGTGTATTATGCGCTATCTTTAAACACAATAGAAATACTAGAAGAGTATAAATAAAAAGCGGAGATGGGCTCGTTTAACGACGGAGCTATAAGGCGAAGAGCGGAAGAGGCGCCTCTTTGCCTCTGGAGCACTTTGACTTATAGCGGAAGTCGTTAGCCCATCGGAGCTGGATTGCATAAAAAGCGGAGGGTGCTTAATCAGGGGCGACAAGCATAAAAGAATGACCAAAAAAGAGCATCACAGAAAGCCGATAGAGATCGACTTTCTGGATGCTCTTTTTTTATATTAATCTTGACGATTATTGAAGGAATGGTGAATAAATTCACGGAACAATGGATGTGGACGAGTTGGACGAGATTTAAATTCTGGATGGAATTGGGATGCAACGAACCATGGGTGATCTTTTAATTCAATTACTTCTACTAAACGACCATCTGGACTTGTCCCACTAAATACGAATCCTTTTGCTTCCATTTGTTCACGGAATTCATTATTAAATTCATAACGATGACGATGACGTTCATATACCACTTCTTCGCCTTCGTATGCTACATGTGCTTTTGTTTCTTTTTGTAATTTACAAGGGTAAAGACCTAGACGAAGCGTTCCACCTAAATCTTCTACATCTTTTTGTTCTGGTAATAAATCGATTACCGGATAAGCTGTTTCTGGTGCGATTTCTGATGAATGCGCTCCTTCTAATCCTACTACATTGCGAGCAAATTCAACAGAAGCTAATTGCATGCCTAAACAAATACCTAAAAACGGAACATTGTTTTCACGAGCGTAACGAATAGCTTCGATTTTCCCTTCAATTCCGCGATCGCCAAAACCGCCTGGAACTAAAATACCATCTGCATCCGCTAACAATTGAGCTGCGTTTTCTGCTGTTACATCTTCTGAATCAATCCAGTTAATATCAATATCTGTATCGTATACGTAACCTGCATGTTTTAATGATTCTACAACTGAAAGATACGCATCTGGAAGTTCAACATATTTACCGACAAGGGCAATTTTTGTTGTAGTAGATAAGTTTAATACTTTATCCACAAGCGCTTTCCATTCTGTCATATTTGCTTCTGGGCAATCTAATTTTAAATGATTACATACGATATCATCTAAATCTTGTTCTTGTAATTCTAATGGTACTTGGTAGAGTGTTTCAGCATCGCGTGCTTCTACTACTGCTTTTTTATCAATATCACAGAATAGCGCAATTTTATCTTTCATATCTTGAGAGATTGGCATTTCTGTACGAACGACAATCACGTTTGGTTGAATACCTAAACTACGTAATTCTTTTACGCTATGTTGTGTCGGTTTTGTTTTCATTTCTCCCGCTGCTTTAATATACGGAACGAGTGTACAATGCACGTACATCACGTTTTCTGAACCAATATCGCTTTTAATTTGACGGATTGCTTCTAAGAATGGAAGTGATTCAATATCTCCAACCGTACCGCCAATTTCCGTAATCACAACATCCGCTTTTGTTTCTTTTCCTGCACGGAACACGCGATCTTTAATTTCATTTGTCACATGTGGAATCACTTGTACCGTTCCGCCAAGGTAATCACCGCGACGTTCTTTCCGTAAAACCGTAGAATAAATTTTCCCTGTCGTTACGTTGCTATATTTATTTAAATTAATATCAATAAAACGTTCATAATGTCCTAAGTCTAAATCGGTTTCTGCTCCGTCATCTGTTACGAATACTTCCCCGTGCTGATATGGACTCATTGTTCCAGGGTCCACGTTAATGTATGGATCAAATTTTTGAATGGTCACTTTTAATCCACGATTTTTTAATAAACGACCTAAAGACGCTGCTGTAATACCTTTCCCTAATGATGATACAACCCCACCAGTAACAAAAATATACTTGGTCATACACTTTCCTCCTCAATCGTCCAAAATGGTTAAAAAAACCTACATGTATACATAAAAATAAAAAAAACAAAAGTGTCGCCAAAACCCTTTTGGGGGCACTTTTGTTTTTACAATCGTTATAAAAGGTAAATATATTTTTGAAGCCCAAAATGTATTCTACATAGTTCAAAAATAAAAGTCAAGCCTCTTCTTCGTCTTCTTCCTCGTTGTAATCAAATTCTTCTTCCTCTTCCTCCACATCCTCTACATCATCAAAATCATCGTCTAAATCGAGTAATTCATCTTCCTCAATTTCTTCAAAATCTTCTTCTTCTAAATCTTCTAACTCAAGCTCTTCTTCTTCCTCATAGTTGAATTCTTCTTCTTCTTCACGAATCGCAGCACGACGTTTTTTACGGATGGTCGCCGTAATTTCTTCTTCCATTTGTTCTACTGGAAACCATTCTTTTAAGCCCCAGCGACCGTCACCTTTACTTAAAAAACGACCGTCGATATTTAATTCTGTATAAAATTGTGCAAGACGACGTTTCACTTCTTCTTCTGGTAATTGTTTATATTCTCCAATTTTCTTTACTAATTCAAAAAAGTTAATAGGCTCGCCATGTTCTTCTAAAATTTCACTTGCAAGATCAATCATAGCCATTTCTTGAAATTGTTCCACTGTTAAATCGGCTAACTTCATCCCAAGCACTTCCTTTCCAAACTTCCATTTACGTATTTTTCATTATAAACAAAATGTGATCGCTTATGCTAGGTTTTTATGTTTTTTCTTAGTAAACAACGAAAAGGAGGAAAAGGATGCATTCGCTTTTCCTCCTTACTCTTTATCATAAAACGGAAACTAAAAATTGACAAGTTACATATTACGGCGATATTGCCCGCCAACTTCATAAAGCGCTTGTGTAATTTGCCCTAAACTAGCGACTTTTACTGTTTCCATTAATTCCTCAAAAATATTCCCGCCTGAGATGGCTACTTGTTTTAAGCGGCGTAGCGCCGTTTCACAAGCTTCTGCGTATGTTGCTTTAAATGATTCTACATGTGCAATTTGTTGTTCTTTTTCTTCTTTTGTTGCACGAGCTAACTCTATATTAAACTCTTCTGGCGCCGGCTCGTTTGGATTTAAATACGTATTTACCCCGATAATTGGCAGTTCCCCGTTATGTTTTTTATGCTCATAATACATCGATTCTTCTTGAATTTTACTTCGTTGGTATTGTGTTTCCATCGCGCCTAATACTCCGCCACGCTCGTTCATTCGCTCAAATTCGCGAAGCACTGCTTCTTCCACTAAATCCGTTAATTCTTCCATAATAAAAGAGCCTTGTAAGTTATTTTCGTTTTTAAATAGCCCTAATTCTTTTGTAATAATTAATTGAATCGCCATCGCACGACGAACAGATTCTTCTGTTGGCGTCGTCACTGCTTCATCGTAAGAGTTCGTATGAAGCGAGTTACAGTTGTCGTTTAACGCCATTAATGCTTGTAGTGTTGTGCGAATATCATTAAAGTTCATTTCTTGCGCGTGCAGAGAGCGTCCAGACGTCTGCACGTGATATTTTAACCGTTGGCTTCGTTCATTTGCACCATATTTATCACGCATGACGGTTGCCCAAATTCTTCTTGCGACGCGACCGATTACTGAATACTCAGGGTCTAGTCCGTTTGAGAAGAAGAAGGATAAGTTCGGTGCAAAATCATCAATATGCATACCACGGCTTAAATAATATTCCACATACGTAAAGCCATTAGCAAGCGTAAACGCAAGTTGTGAAATCGGGTTTGCCCCAGCTTCTGCAATATGATACCCAGAAATCGACACAGAATAATAGTTGCGAACGTTATAGTCGATAAAATATTGCTGAATGTCTCCCATTAAACGTAACGCAAATTTGGTCGTAAAAATACACGTATTTTGTCCTTGGTCTTCTTTTAAAATGTCCGCTTGTACCGTACCGCGAACGGTAGATAATGTGTCAGCTTTTATTGCTTCTGCTTCTTCTGCAGATGGTTTTCTTCCATGTCCTTGTTCAAATTTTTCCAGCTGTTGCTCAATTGCCGTATTCATAAAAAAGGCTAAAATAATGGGGGCTGGACCGTTAATCGTCATTGATACAGACGTCATCGGATCGCATAAATCAAAGCCTTTATACAATTCTTTCATGTTATCGAGCGTACAAACACTAACGCCACTTTCCCCAATTTTCCCGTAAATATCTGGACGCCAATCTGGATCTTCTCCGTATAATGTAACCGAGTCAAAAGCAGTCGATAACCGTTTTGCTGGGTCATTTTCACATAAGTAGTGGAAACGACGATTCGTCCGTTCTGGTGTTCCTTCCCCAGCAAATTGACGTTTTGGATCTTCTCCTTCTCGGCGAAACGGGAATACACCAGCTGTATACGGGAATGAACCTGGTACGTTTTCTTTTCGTACCCACGTTACGATATCACCGTAGTCATGATATTTTGGCAACGCGATTTTCGGAATACTTAATCCAGAAAGACTTGTCGTTGTTAACGGTGTGCGGATTTCTTTATCGCGAATTTTAGTCACAAATTCTTGTTGGGCATAACGTTGTTTCGTTTCATCCCAAGATGCAAGAATCGTTTTTGTTTCATCGGTTAATTGTTGTTTGTACGTTTCTTTTAACGACGATAACATATCTGTCGGCGCTCCTTCTTCTGTTTCTAACGCCTGAAGCACGCCTGCAAGTTGGAACACCTTCCGCGCAATTTCTGCTTGCTTTTCGGTTTTTACATGATAGTTACGGACTGTATTCACAATTTCTTGTAAATACATCATCCGGTCATTTGGGATAATGATGTTTTGTTTTTCCACTACACCATCTTCATCAAAAGATGTTTCCCATTGTAATTTGCATTTTTCGTTGATGGTTCGAACGAGCACTCCAAACAATTGGTTTGTACCCGTATCGTTAAATTGACTAGCAATCGTCCCGTATACAGGCATTTCACTTGGATCCTGGTCAAAATAGGAGTGACTTCGTTGGTATTGTTTTTTTACAGCACGAAGCGCATCTTCTGACCCTTTTCGCTCATACTTATTAATAACGATTAAATCCGCAAAATCAATCATATCAATTTTTTCTAATTGTGTTGGTGCTCCAAATTCACTTGTCATGACGTACATCGCCACGTCAGAAATGGCAGCAATTTCCGAATCCCCTTGCCCAATTCCACTCGTTTCGACAATAATTAAATCAAAGCCAGCAGCTTTTACTACTTTAATTGCATCACGGATTGCTAACGACAACTCCGTACGCGATTTACGGGTTGCGAGCGAACGCATATACACGCGTGGATTATGGATCGCATTCATTCGAATACGGTCTCCTAACAGCGCACCGCCTGTTTTTTGTTTCGTTGGATCAATCGAAATAATCGCAATTGTTTTATCTGAAAATTCAGTTAAATACCGACGGACTAGTTCGTCGGTTAAAGAACTTTTTCCAGCTCCCCCGGTACCCGTAATCCCAACGACAGGTACCTCTTTTTCTAGTGACTTCAACTTATCTACGGTTGCTGCCACTTCTTCCTGCCCGTAGTCATGTTGGTTTTCCACCATCGTGATCAGACGTCCAATAGCTTGACTATCTCGTTCTTTTACGCGTTCAAATTCATCGGTCAATTGAGTAACAGTTGGAAAATCGCATTCGCGGATCATTTGATTAATCATACCTTCAAGGCCCATTTTTCGGCCATCTTCTGGTGAAAAAATGCGAGCAATTCCGTATTCCTGTAATTCCTTTATTTCGTGCGGTACGATCACGCCTCCACCGCCACCATAAATACGGATATGCCCAGCATTTTGTTCTTGTAATAAATCATACATATACTTAAAGTACTCGACATGTCCGCCTTGGTATGAAGATAATGCGATTCCTTGAACATCTTCTTGAATAGCGGCATTCACGATTTCCTCTACAGAACGATTATGCCCTAAGTGAATCACTTCCGCTCCTTGTGCTTGTAAAATACGACGCATAATGTTAATAGAAGCATCGTGTCCATCAAATAAACTAGAAGCAGTAACAAATCTTACATAATGATTTGGTTGATAAAGTTCAGCCATCTTTCATACCCCTTTCAATTATATATAGAAAAGAGGATGTTACGACTAGTTACGATTTTCGTTGTAATGTCTAAGGCCGCCATAAATCATATTTGCTAGATTTTCACTAAATTGTTCCAGTGTAAACTTCCTCTTTAATACCCAACGTCTAAATGCCCACGTTTGGCAATTTACGACAATATGGTGGGAAAGTAATGAAATACTGGTGTCATCAATGTGTAATTGTTCTGTTTCATTTAAAGCAATCAATAAGCGTTTAAAATAGTCGAGGATTTTTTCTTCTTTTTGGAGTACGTACGGTAGCGCTTCTTTTGATAAAGATTTTGTTTCTTGGTACATGAATAAAATTTCTTCTTGAATTTCATCAATAATTTGACAATACGAAATAATCGTGTCTTTCAATGTTTGAAAATCTGCTTGCTGTGGTTCGATAACCATTTCTAATTTGTCATACACCGTGTCGTAAATCGAATCACAAACTAAATATAAAATATCTTCTTTTGTACGAATATACTCATACAACGTTCCAATACTAAACCCGGATGCAGTCGCAATTTCCCGCGTTGTCGTTCGGTGGTATCCTTTTTCTTTAAATAAACCTAATGCAGCCTTTACCATTTGTTCCCGACGTTTACGGATTAATTGCTGATCTTTTACTAATGATGGTACTTCTTTCTTCGACACAACAACCCCTCTTTCCTGCAAGTAACACCTCTTTTTTGTTTATGTTTTTAATGATACGAAAAAACAGCGTCTTTATGAACCATTTTTAGAGGCATAAGTTAACAATGTCACCGCCCGAGAGCGATGACATTGTCTAATCCATTCTATTATATTATGAAAGTAGCATACGTGAAATAACAAGTCGTTGAATTTCATTCGTACCTTCATAAATTTGTGTAATTTTTGCATCACGCATGAAACGTTCTACTGGATATTCTTTCGTATATCCGTATCCACCAAATACTTGAACCGCATCTGTAGTTACTTCCATTGCAATATCACCAGCGAATAATTTACTCATCGCACTTTCTTTACCGTATGGAAGACCTTGTGCTTCTTTCCAAGCTGCTTGGTATGTTAATAGACGAGCTGCTTCTGTTTTTGTTGCCATATCAGCAAGCATGAAACCTACACCTTGTTGACGTCCAATTGGTTTCCCGAATTGTACACGTTCTTTTGCGTAGTTTGTAGCAAGTTCTAATGCACCTTGTGCAATACCTACTGCTTGTGCTGCGATACCGTTACGTCCGCCGTCTAATGTCATCATTGCGATTTTGAAGCCTTGGCCAACTTCCCCTAAGATATTTTCTTTTGATACGCGGCAGTCTTCAAAAATTAATTCATACGTAGGAGATGAACGAATACCTAGTTTCTTTTCTTTTTTACCCATTTTGAAGCCTTCTGTTCCTTTTTCCACGATAAACGCTGTAACACCTCTGTGACCAGCTTCTGGGTTTGTTTGTGCGAATACGAGGTAAATATCCCCTTCGCCACCGTTTGTAATGAAGATTTTTGATCCGTTTAAGATGTAAGAATCGCCATCTTCTTTTGCGATTGTTTTCATGTTACTTGCATCACTACCAGAGCCTGGTTCTGTTAATGCGTAAGCACCCATTTTTTTACCTTCCGCTAATGGACGAAGGAATTTTTGTTTTTGTTCTTCTGTACCAAATTTCCAAATTGGCCAGCTTCCTAATGAAATGTGTGCAGAAAGTGTTACACCGATAGAAGAGTCTACACGAGATAATTCTTCCACAGCGATTACGTAGCTTACGAAATCCATGCCAGCGCCACCGTATTTTTCTTCCCATGGAATACCTGTAAGACCTAACTCCGCCATTTTTTCGAAAATGCCGCGGTCGAATGTTTCATTTTCATCACGTTCTGCAGCAGTTGGAGCAATTTCGTTTTCAGCGAAATCACGAATCATTTTACGTAACATTTCTTGTTCTTCTGTTAATAGAAAATTCATTGTTTAGCCCCCTATTTTAATAATTGCCTACTAATAACAAGTCGTTGAATTTGACTTGTACCTTCATAAATTTCTGTAATTTTTGCATCACGGAAGAAGCGTTCTACTGGATATTCTGTTGTATACCCGTAACCACCAAACACTTGAATTGCTTCTGTTGTTACTTTTACCGCTGTTTTAGAAGCGAATAGTTTGGCCATTGAAGCTTCGATTCCACATGATTTTCCTAGTGCTTTTAGTTGAGCAGCACGATAGACTAATAGTTTTGCCGCTTCTACTTCTGTTGCCATATCTGCTAGTTTAAAGCCTACCCCTTGTTGACGACCGATTGGTTTACCGAATTGCACACGTTCTTTTGCATATTCCGTCGCTTCTTCTAGCGCCGCTTCTGCAATTCCTAACGCTTGCGCTGCGATTCCAATACGACCTACATCAAGGTTACCCATAGCAATTTTAAAGCCCATGCCTTCTTCACCAAGAAGATTTTCCGCTGGTACGCGGCAGTCTTCAAAAGATAATTCTACCGTATTAGAGCCGTGAAGACCCATTTTCTTTTCTTTTTTCCCGATGAAAAATCCTGGTGTGTCTTTTTCAACGATAAATGCTGAAATCCCATGATGTGCTTTTTCTGGATCAGTCACAGCAAAAACAACATACGTATCCGCAACACCGCCGTTTGTAATAAAGATTTTTGAACCATTCAGTACATAATGGTCGCCATCTTTTACAGCACGTGTTTTTAAGCTAGCCGCATCGCTTCCCGCTCCTGGTTCTGTTAACGCAAAAGCTCCGATATATTCACCAGCCGCAAGCTTTGGAACATATTTCTTCTTTTGCTCTTCGTTACCAAAATAAAGAATTGGGTTCGTACCTACAGACGTATGAACCGATAAGATTACGCCTACCGTAGCACTTACGCGCGATAGCTCATGGATCGCAATAATATAAGAGGTGAAATCCATTTCACTTCCGCCATATTCTTCTGGAATTGGAATACCCATAAGTCCAAGTTCTGACATTTTTTTAATTACTTCCATCGGAAATTCATCTGTTTCTTCCATTTTTTCGATAATTGGAGAAATTTCATTTTGGGCAAAATCACGGACCATTTTCCGCATCATTTGCTGTTCTTCAGTAAATACTAGATTCATATCCTCACCTCTTTTGTTATTTGCTATGCTGCGTTTGTTTGATTAGTTTTTAGAGTGGTCGTAGAAACCTTTACCTGTTTTGTCACCTAACCAACCAGCTGCTACATATTTTCTTAATAATGGACAAGGGCGATATTTACTATCTCCAAGTCCTTCATGGAGAATTTCCATAATAGATAAGCATGTATCAAGACCGATAAAGTCTGCTAATCTTAGTGGTCCCATTGGATGATTCATTCCTAATTTCATGACTTCATCTACCGCTTCTACTGTTGCTACCCCTTCATAAACAGCGTAAATTGCTTCGTTGATCATCGGAAGTAAAATACGATTTGAAATAAAGCCTGGGAAGTCGTTTACTTCAACAGGAACTTTTCCTAGTTTTTTCGACATGTCTTCAATTGTTTGATAGACTTCATCTGTTGTTGCTAACCCACGAATCACTTCAATCAGTTTCATCACAGGTACCGGGTTCATGAAATGCATCCCAATTACTTGCTCAGGGCGATTTGTTACCGCTGCAATTTCTGTAATTGGTAAACTTGATGTATTGGTCGCTAAAATAGCGTGCGCCGGTGTAATTTCGTCTAATTGTTTAAACAATTGGCTTTTAATTTCCATATTTTCCACTGCTGCTTCAATGACAAGATCCACGTCTTTAGCGTTTTGAACGTCTGTTGAGCGTGATAAATTATTTAGCACAGCTTGTTTCTCATCTTCTGTCATGCGACCTTTTTCCACTTGACGAGATAAGTTTTTATTAATGTTATTCATTCCACGTTCTACAAACTCGTCTTTAATATCGTGAAGTACCACATCAAAGCCAGCTTGTGCACACACTTGCGCGATTCCAGAACCCATTTGTCCTGCACCAACAACAAATACTTTTTTAATTTCAGCCATTTTTCTTCCCCCTTGCGTAATATGTAGTCATTTTTTATCAAAAAACAGTGCTTACACTTCTACCATGATTGCGTCACCTTGACCGCCACCAGAACAAATAGCAGCTACACCTAAGCCTCCGCCTTGACGACGTAATTCGTGAATTAACGTTAATACAATACGTGCTCCACTCGCGCCAATTGGGTGACCTAAAGCAACGGCACCACCATTAACGTTTACACGATTTGGATCAAGATTTGCAATTTTGATACTTGCAAGCGCAACCGCAGCAAATGCTTCATTTATTTCATATAATTTGACATCATCTGCAGTTTTTCCTGTTTTCTGTAACAAATTATTTATCGCATATCCTGGTGTTTTTGGAAAATCCTTCGCTTCTGTTGCCATTGCTTCATGTGCAACAATTGTTGCTAAGATTTCACGGTTTTCGCGTTTTGCGCGCTCTTCATCCATAATGATTAAAGCAGCGGCACCGTCGTTAATACCAGGTGCGTTTCCAGCAGTAATCGTACCTTCTTTACTGAAGACTGGTTTTAATTTTGATAAAACTTCTACTGTTGTAGTAGGACGTGGTGATTCGTCGTTACGAATCACAACTGGATCACCTTTCCGTTGTGGAACGGATACGTTTACAATTTCTTCTGCAAATTTTCCACTTTCGATTGCTTTTACAGCTAAATCATGACTACGGAATGACCACTCGTCTTGTTCTTGTCTCGTTAACCCTAGTTCAGCAGCTACAGAGTCACCGTATGTTCCCATATGAGCACCTGTAAACGAACAAGTTAATCCGTCGTGGATCATTAAATCATCAAATTTTGTTGCCCCCATACGTGCGCCCCAACGAGCATTTTTCACAAAGTACGGAGCGTTACTCATCGATTCCATTCCACCAGCTACTACTACTTCTGCATCGCCAGCACGAATGATTTGGTCAGCAAGTGTAATACTACGAAGACCTGATGCACATACTTTGTTAATCGTTTCTGTTTTTAGTTCCCAAGGAAGACCTGCTTCTCTTGAAGCTTGACGAGAAGGAATTTGACCTTGCCCACCTTGTAAAACGTTACCAAAAATAAGTTCATCAATATCTGTATCCGCGATGTTCGCACGATTAATCGCCTCACGAATTGCAATCCCACCTAATTGTGCAGCCGAAAGTGGCTGTAATCCTCCACCAAACTTACCAAACGGCGTCCGTGCACCGCTTACAATTACCGTTTTACCCATACCAATACCTCCCAATTTAAGTCTTATCACAGTAGACTAGAAAAAAAGTGACAAACAATTATGTTCACATGAAAAAACGAAAAGCATTGGGGACTTAGCCCACCGGAGCCAGACAACGAAAAGCGTTGGAGAGCTTTCCCACCAAGCTTTCGTTTTAATCATGGTATTACCTTATGGTTGTGTTACTTCTTCTTGCACTTCTACTTCTTCTGTTTGTTCTGAGGTGTTATCTTGCTCTGCTTTTTTAGGTCCAAATACGGAACGCTCTAAAATTTCGACGATATCGAGTGTTTCGACTTTGTCTTCTACTTCGATCGCTTTTGTTCCGTCACTTAACATTGTTAAGCAGTACGGACAGCCAGCACCAATGATGGTTGGTTCTTTTTGAAGCGCTTGTTCTGTACGCGCAACGTTAATACGTGTACCAGTTGTTTCTTCCATCCACATTAAGCCTCCACCAGCACCACAGCACATACTGCTTTCACGATTGCGATCCATTTCTACAAGTGTTACGCCTGGAATAGAACGTAAAATGTTACGCGGAGCATCAAACACTTCGTTGTAGCGTCCTAAGTAACATGGGTCATGATACGTAATTGTTTCGTTGACTTGATGTTGCGGTTTAATACGTCCTTCTTTGATCCATTGCGCTAATAATTCTGTATGGTGATATACTTCTGCTTCATATCCAAAGTCTGGATATTCTTTTTTGAATGTATTGTATGCGTGAGGGTCAATCGTAACGATTTTCTTCACGTTATACTTCTCAAATTGTTTAATGTTGTTTTCTACAATTTCTTGGTACGTAAATTCGTCCCCTAAACGACGTGGAGTGTCTCCTGAGTTTCGTTCGTCGTTTCCTAAAATAGCAAACTTGATTCCTGCTTCTGTCATTAAACGAGCAAAGCTCATCGCTACTTTTTGGCTACGGCTATCAAAAGAACCCATTGAACTTACCCAGAATAAGTAATCGTACTCTGGCTCTTTTTCTTCTTTTTTCGCCGCTTTCGCTAATTCTTTTAATGTTGGTACTTCTACTTCTTCTGGAAGATTATCACGCCATTTTTCACGTTCTTTACGGTTAATTCCCCAAGGGTTTCCTTGACGTTTAATGTTGTTAATCGTACGTTGTGCTTCCGCATCCATACGCCCTTCAGAAAGAACGAGGTAACGACGTAAATCAATAATTTTATCTACATGTTCGTTTAATACTGGACATTGATCTTCACAGTTACGACATGTTGTACATGCCCAAATTTCTTCTTCTGTGATAACGTCCCCGATTAAGTTAATTTCATATTTAAATTGCGGATCGGATGCACTTTGTTTTGCAAGTCGGTTTCCTTCTGTATTTGCAAAAGCAAATGTCGGTACCCAAGGTTGTTTTCCTGTTACCGCTGCACCTTTTTCCGTTAAGTGATCACGGATTTTAATAATTAAATCCATTGGTGATAACATTTTTCCTGTTCCTGTTGCCGGACACATACTTGTACAACGACCACATTCTACACACGAATATAAATCAACCAATTGTTTTTGATTAAAGTCTTCTACTTTACCCACACCAAAGCTAGGTTGTTCTACTTCTGCTTCTGCGTCTTCTGATTCTTCCATCGCAGCCATTGCAGATTCGAAATCAATTTTTGATAATTGACCAACTTTATGTGTTGGGCCTAAATATACGTTCGCAGGAGCGGCAATTAAATGCGCATGCTTTCCTTGTGGTATATAAACTAAGAAAGTGAGTAATACTACTAAATGAATCCACCATGCTACATAAAAGATACCGATAGCAGCTGTTTTTCCAAGCGGTGCTAATGCCATCGCAATGACACTAGCGATAGGAGATGTCCAAGAATACTCCATATCATGCCAAACGATTTCTGCACCATTTCCTAGTAATACAGAAAGCATTAATGTACCGATAAAAATTAACACTAGGCCTGCTTTCCAACCGCGTTTTAAACGGACTAATTTTTCCACGTAACGACGATAGTATGCCATTAATACCGCCACTAAAATAACAAGTGTGACGATTTCTTGGAAAAATGTAAATCCTGGGTAAAGTGGACCGAATGGTAAGTGTGATTCCGGTTTTAACCCTTTCCAAATAAAATCAATTGCTCCAAATTGAACGAGCAAAAATCCGTAGAACATCATGACGTGCATGATTCCACTTTTCTTGTCTTTCATTAATTTCTTTTGTCCAAATACGTAAATCCATACTTTATTTAGACGCTCTTTTACTGTGTAATCCCATTCCGCTTTTTTTCCGAGTTTAATAAACTCGACACGTGATTTTACGAGATAAGCAAATAACGCAATCCCGTAAACGGTTACAGCTAAGAAGGCAATCCAGTTAATAACTAATAACGTATTCACCAAAACATCCCCTTTCCTCGTAAGCTACCCCTTGCAACTTCCTTTGTTTGCAAACTGTTACAAATAAATTTAAATTTTTCTGAATTTATTATAGCATAGAAAATCGACCTGAACGAGTGTTCAGTCAATTTTTTTTATAATTTTTTTGAAAATTCACATACTAATAAAAAAAGTGATGGCGAGGTTTCTCTCATGACACATACCCCTTTTTCCCTTGATTTATCAGGGGTTAACTCTAAAAAAACCGTATTTTTCACCAAACACTCCGGTACCATTTCGTTCATTACAACAGGCAATCAATTAATGAAAAATTTGCAAAATGACCTATTATGCGCTACTTCATCGATTGATATGCTTTTTTATATCGTTCGTAACGATACATACGGCGATAAAATCATCGATCTTCTCTTAAAAAAAGCACAGCAAGGGGTTCAAGTGCGCCTTTTACTCGATTGGGTTGGAAGTATTTTCATTCACCGTTCCACGATTCGTCGTTTACAAAAAGGTGGTGTAAACGTTTGCTTTAGCAACAAGTCTTTCTTTTCTATTCAACAACGAAATCATCGAAAAATCACCGTCATCGATCAACAAATTGGATATTTAGGAGGGTTTAATATCGGCAAAGAATACGTCAGCCAAACCGCTATTTACGGATATTGGCGTGATTTTCACCTTCGCTTCGAAGGCGATGGTGTCTGCACGTTACACAAACAATTTATGGATGATTGGAGCAGTGCCAATAAAAAAGAGTTCTCTCCCACAACAAATACCCCAAATCTCAAAAAAGGAAACTTAAATTTCTCATTAATTGGTACAAATGGTGAAATTGTTGAAGATATTTACCTATCCCTTTTTCAACAAGCTAGTCAAGAAATCATCATTGCTACCCCTTACTTTATACCTACAAAACGGTTGTTAGATGCCCTGATGGACGCTTGTCGAAAAAGAATTCGCGTCATCATCGTCGTCCCATATCGAAATGACCATCCATTAGTTGGCGACGTGGCAAATATTTATTTTCAACCTTTATTAAAAAGTGGCGCCAAAATTTATCGCTTCATCCCAGGTTTTTATCATACAAAAGCAACCGTCATTGACCGAAAAATTTGCAATGTCGGAACGTCTAACTTCGATCGAAGAAGCTTTTTTTTAAATGCAGAAATGAACTGCATTATCGAAGACGAACCATTCGCAAAGCAAGTCGCAGCAGCCATCCAAAAAGACTGCGATTTCTCCGAACCCCTAACACTAGACATCCTCCAAAACAAAACGCCTTTCCAAAAAACAAAACAAACAGTAGGAAAATGGATAGAAAAATATTTATGAAAACATAAAAAGTGGAAGGGGGCTCGGTCTGCGACAGAGGAATAAGGCAACCGATAGAAGAGGCGCCTCTTTGCCTCTGGAGTTGGTTGACTTATTCCGGCAGTCGCTAGCCACCTGGAGCTGGATTACATAAAAAGTGGAGGGGGGCTCGGTCTGCGACAGAGGAATAAGGCGACCGATGGAAGAGGCGCCTCTTTGCCTCTGGAGTCGGTTGACTTATTCCGGCAGTCGCTAGCCACCTGGAGCTGGATTACATAAAAAGTGGAGGGCGCTTGCTCAGGGGCGACAAGCATAAGACAGCTTGCGGAATGAGGTGGGGTTTCCTCATGGAGCAAGATGACTTATGACTCGAGCCCCTAGCGCCCGGAACTAGATTACATAAAAAGCGGAGATGGGCTCGCTTAATGACGGAGATGGATTACATAAAAAGTGGAGGGCGCAAAAAAGCCGCACGATGGAAATGTGCGACTTTTTATTTTACATTTTTTCAGGTGTAGATACGCCGATTAAGCGACATGCATTTTGTAATGTGATTTGTACAGCGCGCATTAAAGCTAAGCGAGCTTCACTTTTTGCTTGGTCATTTTCATTTACTACTTTTTCTGCATTATAAAAACTATGAAGCGTTGCTGCTAGTTCATACACATAGTTCACGATACGGTGTGGTGAACGTTTTTCTGCTGCTTCCGCTACCGCTTTTGAGAAGTCTCCCATTTTCTTTAATAAATCCATTTCTTTTTCACTGTTCACGTGTGTTAAGTCTAACTCATTTTCATAGGAGAAGCCGAGTTCTTTTCCTTGACGCAAAATACTGCATACACGCGCATGCGCATATTGAACGTAGTATACTGGATTTTCATTTGATTTCGATACAGCAAGGTCCATATCAAAATCTAAATGAGTGTCTGGGCTACGCATTGCAAAATAATAACGCATCGCATCTACGCCTACTTCTTCCATCAATTCATGAAGGGTTACCGCTTTTCCGGTACGTTTACTCATTTTCACTTTTTCGCCTGCTTGGAATAAGCTTACCATTTGAATGATAATAACGTTTAGTTGTTCCGGTGTGTACCCGAGCGCTTCCATTGCTGCTTTCATACGTGGAATGTAGCCGTGATGGTCTGCTCCCCAAATGTTGATTAACTCTTCAAAGCCACGGTTAAATTTATCTAAATGATACGCAATATCCGGTGTTAGATACGTGTATGATCCATCGCTTTTCACTAGTACTCGGTTTTTATCATCGCCGTATTTGGTTGATTCAAACCAAAGCGCACCGTCTTCTTCAAATGTTTCGTTTCGTTTTGCTAATTCTTCTAATGCTGTTTCTACTTTTCCTGTTTCATATAACGATGTTTCAGAATACCACACGTCAAAGCCGACGCGGAATTTTTCTAAATCATGTTTAATTTTATCTAACTCATGTTTTAAACCATATGAACGGAAAAATGCGAATCGTTCTTCTTCTGATTTTTCTAGTAATGCTTTTCCATGTTCTTCTGCCAATTGTTTTCCGAAGGCAATAATGTCTGCCCCGTAATATCCGTCTTCTGGCATTTCATTTTCTAATCCGAGTGCTTCGTAATATCTAGCTTCTAAACTTTTCGCTAAATTATTAATTTGATTCCCAGCGTCATTTATGTAATATTCACGAGAAACGTCATAGCCTGCTTTATCTAAAATGTTACATAGTGAATCGCCTACTGCTGCCCCGCGCGCATGTCCTAAATGTAAGCTTCCTGTTGGGTTCGCAGATACGAATTCTACTTGAACTTTTTTACCGCCACCAACGTCGCATGCACCGTACGCTTCCCCGTTTTGTAAAATTGTTGGAATTAAGTCGGTTAAATACGCATTGTTCATAAAAAAGTTAATAAAGCCAGGTCCGGCAATTTCTACTTTTTTTACCGATGCTTTTTGTAAATCAAGATTCGCTTGAATACCTTCTGCAATCATCCGCGGCGCTTTTTTCGCCACACGTGCCAGTTGCATCGCGATATTCGTTGCGTAATCTCCGTGTGCTTTATCTTTTGGTGTTTCTAAAATAATCTCTGGTAGTTGTTCTTCTGTTGCAAGCGCTGCTTTTACTACTGCTTCTTTAATCGCTTCTTTTAACTGTGCTTGGACATTTTCGATAATATTCATGATTGATCCTCCCTAATCGTAAAGTCTAACGTATACACGCCTACTTTTTGCTCGTTTAATTGTAACGCATACGTGAGCTGAATCCGTCCTGCTTCTTTGTTTTCTTGCCACTCTTGTTTGTACGATGTTGTATTAGTCGTCATGTGAAATTGTCCGAACGGTGCGTCATAAGAACCAGTTGTCGTTTCATTTTCCATAAACGTTTGATTCATTTTCACTTGGCCATGACGAATAATTTTCATCTCATTTTCCGCTACTTTTAACGTCGTTTTAATCGGTGGAAATTGTTCTGAGATGACTTCTTCATATTGAACGTATACAAAGCGACCTTTTTCATAAAGCATCGCCCGTACGTTTTGTTCTATCGTTTCGATTTCTTTGCCATTTCGAATCGTTGTTTTTACAAGCAATTGAACTGCTCTCAATGTAACACGCCCTTTACTTGACTTCCGCTTTTCATTATACAAGTTTTTTCCCGTACTCTTCAAGAAGCTACGTAAAAAAGGTAGCAAAACCATCTTAAGAAGAAGGCTTCGCTACCTTAGAACTGTTTTTTAATAATGGCACAACCGCAAGCAAGCCTAAAAAGAAAAAGAATGCGGCAAACGAATAAATAACCGAAATGGAAAAAATGCTTTTTAAAAAGCCAGCCATACTCATCGTTACAACCATCATCCCCATAAACATCGGATTCAGTACCCCGTTTACGCGGCCGACGAATTTTTCTTCGGTTGTTTGTAAAATGAGTGTATTGACCCCTACATGAATAAACGGAAAAAATAAGCCGTCGATAAAATATAACACGAGCGTCAGTGGCAAGCTTGTCGAAAATCCTACCCCCATGATGGCAAATCCACAAATAAGCATACCTAAAAATAACAGTCGTTCTGGTACTATTTTTTTTGAAATAGCCATCACGACACCACCGCCGATTAGCATCGCAGCTCCATTGGCCATCAACAACCAGGAAACATGTTCTTTCGGTAACCCGAGTCGTTCAATGACGACAAATACAATTAGCGGTTGAATTAATCCAATCGCAAGACCTGCAAATGCAAAGTTACATCCTAATAAACGAAGGATTTTTCGTTGAAAGACGTAACGAAATCCGTCTTTTAATTCTTGCCAAAATTGAGATGGCACCTTTTCTGTTTCTACTTTATCTTTCGGTAGTAAAAATAAGACCGCTGCAGATAATAAAAAGACAACACCCATAATTCCGATAGATACGTAAATGCCAAATAAATGATAAATATATGTCCCTAACCCAGGACCAATAATCATAAAGATCGCCATTAACGTTTGATATAACGCCATTCCCATTTGTAATTGTTCAGGTGGTACGTGTACTTTAAACAATTTCATTGCAGACGGCTGGGAAAATTGCGATAATACAGCCGATACAAATGTAACGCAAAAGACCGCTTCCCATGATCCATAGATGATGGTTAACAATACGAAAAAAACAGAAACCGCACTTAACAAGTCACTCCAAATCATCGTACGCTTCGGACGCCACCGGTCTGCATACGTTCCACCAATAAATGAAAAAAGAAAAATCGGAGCAAATTCTGCAATGGAAACGAGCGATACATAAATCGGATTATTATCCGTTTGTTCCATGACAAATAATAAAATCGCAAAGTTTCGAATCCATATACCTAGTTGCAACAGCGTACCCGACACCATAATTACTTGAACAAATCGATTCTTCCAAAAACTTTTCTTTGATTCTGTCATCTTTTTTCTCCCTCTATGAACTAGCCCATTTCAATCCAACCAAACCAATCACCACCATGCTTATAAAAAAAAGCCTCGTTTTATTCTTTGATTCACCAAAAAATAAAATACCAATTATTACATTTAATGTAGCTCCAATTCCTGTCCAAACGGCATAACTTAACCCTAGTGGCATTGTTTTCATCACTTGTGCTAACAAACCGAAGCTAATGATACTAGATACAATACATAACAAAGTATATCCTTTATGACGAAATCCTTCTGATAGCTTCATAAACAATACAAAAAAAACTTCAAAACAACCTGCAATCACTAACAACAGCCACTCCACGCTAGGACACGCCCTTTTCTTCGGATTTTCCCGTTATTTGCAATCCGATAATACCTATTATTAAAACGATAAAAAACAATACTTTTAAACTAGTCATCGTTTCTTGCAAAAAAAGAATTCCGTATACCGTCGTCCCAATCGTTCCAATTCCAGTAAAAACAGCATAAGCAGTGCCCATTGGAAGATACAACAATGCTTTGGCAAACAAGAAAAAGCTAATAATCATCATCACAATCGTTATCAGACTCGGAAATAATACGGTAAAGCCATTCGTATATTTTAACCCGACTGCCCAACCAATTTCTGATATACTTGCAACGAGTAAAATACCCCAGCCCTTCACCGTTTAATCGCCTCCCAAAACATATACCAACTGTTTTTCTTACGTTCCTCATATTCTTGGTCGTCATAATAATATTGTTCGACCACCACGCCATCAAATACACAATAAAAAAAGGCTAACACTCCTTCTACCGATTGACGCTTCAACTCTCCGTTATCCATTCCTTCTTGGAATAACGCTGTTAAATCACGAGATATTAACCGTTCCACCTTCACAAACTCTTGCTTAATGATTTCTTTTAAATGTGGTGGTGGAAAAAAGAGCGAACGCCGAATAAATAACGTTTGTTCCTCGCCAAAATCCGCTTGCAAAAAAGAAAAAGAGAGCGTTTCTAATCGTTCATACACCGATGTTTCTTGCATTAGTTTCATGATATGTTGTGTAAAATGTAGTTGATGTTGCAATTGTTCTCGATAAATATGTAAATAAAGAGCATCTTTAGACGGGAAATGAGCATACAACGATGGTGTTTTAATCCCAACCTTTTTTGCAATTTCCGACAGCGCAGTAGCTGTAAAGCCTTTTTCTACAAATAACTGAAGAGCTGCCTGTTTGATTTCTTCTTTTTTCATCATGACCTCCCATTACCTAACGAGCGTTAGTTCATTGTATAAAAAAAGAAGGAGTTTGTCTACTCCTTCCTCGTCTGGTCTGTTATTTTACCCAACCAAGCAGCATTTCCCGCACAAATTTACTAGCTGCAATTTGCGTTTGTTCCGAGTGATCGTAACACGGTGCCACTTCCACTAAATCACACCCAATGACGTGCACATCTGACTTGGCAATCAGATGAATCGCTTCTAACAATTCTTTGGATGTAATCCCGCCTGCTTCTAGTGTACCTGTGCCAGGCGCATGCGCTGGGTCCAACACGTCAATATCAATCGTCACATACACGTTCCGATTTTTCAATGTCGGTAACACGTCACGTAATGGTTCCAAGACATCAAACTTCGCTAGATACATCCCAGATTGTTCCGCATACGCAAATTCCTCTTTCATACCAGAACGAATTCCGAACGAATAAACGTTTTCTGGGCCAATCAATTCACACGCTTTCCGAATCGGTGTCGAATGAGATAATGGTTCTCCTTCGTATTCGGTACGTAAATCGGTATGCGCATCAAAATGAAGAATCGCAAAATCATCAAAGTGTCGATAGAATGCACGAATAACACCCCATGTTACTAAGTGCTCTCCACCTAAGCCAAGCGGAAATTTTCCATCTTTTAATAATGTATCAACGTAGTCTTCAATCATTTGCAAACTTCTTTCTGCATTCCCAAATGGTAACGGAATGTCGCCTGCATCAAAAAACACCACTTCTTCTAACTCTTTATCTAAATACGGGCTATATTCTTCTAATCCAATCGATACTTCCCGAATCCGAGCAGGACCGAAACGAGAGCCTGGGCGGAAACTAACGGTCCAATCCATTGGCATCCCATAAATAACTGCCTTTGACTCTTTATAATTTGGATTTGCTTTTATAAACACATTTCCTGAATAAGCTTCCTCAAAACGCATCCGCTCGTCCTCCTATTTCATTAAATCGCGCACAAATTTTGGCAATGCAAATGCTGCTTTGTGAAGTTCTTTCGTATAGTATTTTGTTTCAATATCAAAAAATCGCGCATCTTCTACCGCAAGTGGGTCATATGTTTTAGAACCAAGGGTAAACGTCCAAAGACCGCTCGGATACGTTGGAATATTGGCTATATATAAACGTGTAATCGGGAAAATTTCTTTTACATCTTTGATTACTTTTTGAATTAAATCTGCTTTAAACCAAGGGTTATCACTTTGTGCGACAAAAATACCGTCTTCTTTTAATGCGTTAAAAATACCAACATAAAACCCTTTTTCAAATAATTTCACCGCTGGTCCTACCGGTTCTGTCGAGTCTACCATAATGACATCGTACGCATTTTTACTTTCCGCAATGTGCATAAAGCCGTCGCCTACTTTTACTTCTACACGCACATCGTCTAATGCACCCGCAATCGAAGGTAAATATTGTTTAGAATATTCAATAACTTTCCCATCAATTTCTACTAACGTTGCCTTTTTCACAGACGGATGTTTTAACACTTCCCGAATCACACCGCCGTCACCGCCACCTACTACTAACACATGCTCAGGATTAGGATGCGTAAATAACGGTACGTGCGCAACCATTTCGTGGTACACAAATTCGTCTCGTTCTGTCGTCATCACCATGCCGTCTAACACTAGCATGTTGCCCCATTCTTCTGTTTCAATCATGTCTAATTGTTGAAATTCTGTCGTTTCTGTATGATGAGTTTGTTTTACTTTTGCCGTAATACCAAATTTATCTGTTTGTTTTTCTGTATACCACAGTTCCATTTTTTCCACTACATTCATCCCTTTCCTACGTTGTGTTCCTTTTGAATAGAATTAAAAAAAGTATAATGAAAAATAAACGAAATGAAAAGAAAAATTTCTACGAATAAATAAAGAGAGTCGGAAGAAACGTTTACATTCCCAAAAAGTGTCCTATAATGTTATCACAGCAATTGAAAGATGGAGGGTTATGGATGAATCCACATACTCGAACTGGAAGAAGAGAAAGAGAAAAGAAAAAACGTCGTATTCTTTTAAAAGCGACTACGTATATCATAACCATTACACTACTCGTTTCATTCCTAATTTATGGATATGCCAAAATTTTTGGCCCGCCGAGTGTGGAATTGCCACAACCGACGAACCTTTACGGGGCAAACGGCGAAGTCATTGGGGAATTAAAAGCAAATGAAAAGCGGATGTACGTCCCGCTACAAGAAATTTCTCCAACACTCATCGATGCATTTGTTTCCGTAGAAGATAAACGATTTTATACCCATCATGGATTTGATTATCGCCGCATTGTTGGTGCCATTTTGATAGATTTAAAAGCGGGAGCAAAAGTACAAGGCGCTTCCACGATTACGCAGCAATATGCCCGAAATTTATATTTAAACCACGAAAAAACGTGGAAGCGAAAATTTCTAGAAGCACTTTATACGATTCGTTTAGAAACAAACTATGATAAAGATCAAATTCTAGAAGGCTATGTAAATACGGTTTATTTTGGTCATGGCATTTACGGTGTCGAAGCGGCATCACGGTACTTTTTCCATAAGCCAGCAAAAGACTTAACGTTAGCAGAAGCAAGTATGCTAGCTGGCGTACCAAAAGGACCGACGATTTATTCACCAAAAAATAATTTTGAAAAAGCAAAAGAGCGACAAAGCGTCGTCTTAAAAACGATGGTCAATAACGGAAAAATTACCGAAGAACAGCGGCAACAAGCGATGGGGGAATACATCGCTATCTACGGGGATCGTGTCGATGACCGGGAACCAGTCGGCTTATATTTTCAAGACATTGTTCGTGCGCAATTAAAAGCACTAGAGATAGACGAAGAAACATTCAAAAAAGGGGGACTACATGTTTACACGACGTTACATCCTGATTTACAACGCCTTGCAGAAAAGCAAGTAAAGGCATACATGCCAACAAGTGATCCTGATTTACAAGTTGCCTTCTCAGCTATTGATCCGAAAACAGGCGATGTACTAGCATTAGTAGGCGGGCGAGACTATGAAACAAGTACATTTAATCGGGCAACCCAAGCAAAACGGATGCCTGGGTCGACGATGAAACCAATTCTTTATTATGAAGCATTAGAACAAGGGTATACACCTGCTACGATGGTAAAAAGTGAAGAAACGACCTTCACGCTAGAAGACGGCTCGACGTATACCCCACGCAATTATCGAAACTATTATCCTAATAAAGAGATTACTCTTGCTCAAGCATTAGCAGTATCGGATAACATTGTGGCCGTAAAAACGAATATCGACATCGGCCCGGATAAACTAGCAAAACGCGCCAAAAAAATGGGCATTAAAAGTGACTTAAGCGCTGTTCCATCTCTTGCACTCGGTACGAGCACCGTCCGTTTAAATGAAATGGTGACCGCCTACAGCCATTTTGCCAACGGAGGACATCGCGTAAAACCGGTATATATTACGAAAATCGTCGATGCAAAAGGAAAAGTTCTGTATGAACACACTTACAATCTAGACCCAGTATTAGATGAGAAAAAGACAGCCATCACTACTCATTTAATGACTGGTATGTTTGATACCGAATTAAACGGCTATACGACCGTCACTGGCGCCAAAATCGCTTCTCTATTTAGAGGATATGAAGTTGCTGGGAAAACAGGATCCACAAACTCTGATAGCTGGATGGTTGGCTTTACACCAAAAATCGCAGCAGGCGTTTGGATCGGATACGATGACAACCGAGACTTAACGGGATACAGTACCGTCTCCCGCGATATTTGGGCCCACTTTATGAAAGAATCCTTACCCAAAGAAAAACTAACATTCGAGAAGCCAGACGACGTCATTGCCGTTAAAATTGATCCAGAAACCGGAAAAGTAGCAACAAAAAATTGCCCGACAAAACGGACGATGTACTTTGAAAAAGGAACAGAACCAAAAGAAGCATGCCCAGAACATGAAGAAAAACAAAGCAAACCGAAAAAAGATAAAAAAGAAAAAGAAGATAAATCATGGTGGAAAAAAATATGGGAATAACGGCCAAAACAAAGAACCTCAAGACAATCGTCTTGAGGTCCTTTGCGTCCTAATAATAATATGTGATTGAATGATACATAATCTTATTTTACTAATGGTCTAGCAAAAGTACAAGAGTTAAAGATAAAGTTCAAAAAAGTTTCACGAAGTGTCACTTTTTGCCCCCCCTAAAACTTTTTGTTCTTTCTAACTAATAGTCCATTATGCTAATGCTTCTTTTAATTCATCACTAGAATTTTCCCATAGTCCTGCTTTAAACGTTTGTAAAAATTCACGTAAAATTTGTTTGGAGACATCGTCCATTTGATTGACGATAATCCGTCCTTTTAACGCCTTATCCATGTTATTCACATGTTCTGGCAAACTTTTATATCCACGGCGCTTTTCATGGTTAATCACCATTTCACAAGCAGTTACACCGTAATAAAACGGGCGATCATCTTCTGTCCGTTCCACTTGTACCCAAACAAGCCAATACAGTTTACCACCTGCAGCATCTTCACGATTTGGCGTAAACTTCACTCGTTTTTCCACATCACTACGAGCATGCATCGCACCAATATCTACATACGCTTTCTTTTGCTCCACATCCACAATCACCGGTGACATTGCATTTAAATTCAACACACCAGACGTATTATGATGCTCCTTTTTCTTTGGTTGACTGCCGATAATTTTAAACCCTTTATTTAATCTATCCTTATCCACATCAAAACCTCCTTCCACATCGCTACAAGCATTTTATCACGAAACCCCGGACATAGAAAAGCGAAGGGCGCTTGGTTATAGGCGACAAGCATAAGGAAGCTTGCGGAATGAGGCGCTCTTTCCTCATGGAGCAAGAGGCCTTATGACTCGAGCCTATAGCGCCCGCAGCTAGACAAATAGAAAAGCGGAGGGCGCTTGGTCAGCGACAGAGTAATAAGACGCTCGATGGAAGAGGCGTCTCTTTGCCTCTGGAATCGGGGGACTTATTACGGCAGTCGCTAGCGCACGGAGCTAGACAAATAGAAAAGCGGAGGGCGCTTGGTCAGCGACAGAGTAATAAGACGCTCGATGGAAGAGGCGTCTCTTTGCCTCTGGAATCGGGGGACTTATTACGGCAGTCGCTAGCGCACGGAGCTAGACAAATAGAAAAGCGGAGGGCGCTTGGTTATAGGCGACAAGCATAAGGAAGCTTGCGGAATGAGGAGCTCATCCCCCAATGCCATCAAGCGAAATAATGTTCCAAAATATCGCAAAATTCCACCCTTCCCCTAACATTATTTTCCCGCTCCCTATATAATAAAAGAAACCACCATTTGTTCTATTCGAATGGTGAGTTCTACATAAAGGAGTGAAGAAAATGCCATACGTAACAGTAAAAATGTTAGAAGGTCGTAGTGAAGAACAAAAGAAAAATCTTTGCGAAAAAGTGGCGAAAACAGTAGCGGAAACTACAGGTGCACCAGTTGAAAACGTAACAGTTTTTATTGAAGAAATGAGCAAAAACCATTACGCACCAGGCGGAAAACGTTTTAGCGATAAGTAAGCGAAAAAGAGGCATTCATTGGATGCCTCTTTTCTATTCCGATCGATATAACAATTCAAAAATACGCGCTTTTTCTTGTGGAAATATGCGGAAATCTTCCAATAAATCATGCGGAAAATATAACTTTACGTCCGTCCGTACTTTTCCTGTTAAAGATTCGACAATGGGCGATGCTTTCGATAATTCTTGCAGGTCACCGTTTCGTTTTAATAAATAAATCGGCACTCGTTTTTCTTTATCCGGTCGATAAAAATCATACGGTAAATCCGAGGACGAATCTTTCACAATGTAATAGTTCGGATCAATGCCGCACTGTGCACATAATTGTTTTATTTCTTCTAGCCGATCTGTTGGAGCGACTTGTTCAAAATCAACATATTTAAATAAATGGCGATTTAAAAAGCGGCGACATAAATCTTGTAAAATCGAGTCTTTTTCTTTTTGCCACATTTCTAAATAATAATAAATGAACGATTCATCTAATGTAATGTAGTCGTCTAACGTGACTGTTTTATGAAAAAATGGTAAAAAATGAACAGGCGCCGTTTGAAACGAAAATCCTTGTTCATACAAATCTTTCACGCGGTGTAAAATTTTCGTTAAAATCACTTCTGCACTTCTCGTTACTGGATGGAAATACACTTGCCAGTACATTTGATAACGACGAACTAAATAATCTTCTACCGCATGCATGCCACTTTCTTTAATAACAATTTTCCCTGGATACGGGCGCATCACTCGCAACACACGGTCTAAATCAAATTTCCCGTACGAAACACCGGTATAATACGCATCGCGAAGTAAATAATCCATTCGGTCCGCATCAATTTGGCTAGAAATTAAACTAACGACTAATGGATTTGGATACTTTTTTGCAATAACATCCGCAACCGCTTGCGGAAACGTATCGTCTACTGAACGTAGCACCTGATTAATCTCTGTATTTCCTGTAATAATATTTCTCGACCATTCTTCATGATTAAAATCAAACACTTTTTCAAAGGAATGTGAAAACGGACCATGTCCAACATCATGAAGCAACGCTGCCGTTAAACAAAGCAATCGTTCTTCGTCATTCCAATACGGACGACCTTGAAAAATAGTCATCATCCGGCGGACGATTTCATACACCCCAAGGGAATGATTAAATCGACTATGCTCTGCCCCGTGAAACGTTAAATACGTCGTACCTAACTGCCGAATTCTTCTCAACCGTTGAAATTCGCGCGTGCCGATTAAATCCCAAATTAAGCGATCACGAACATGAATATATCCGTGAACTGGGTCTTTAAATACTTTTTCTTCGTGGAGTAGTTTGGAGTGCATGCTTGTATCCCCTTTCCTTTCCGTTATTATTATCTATATTCCCGACTTTCCTATGTTTTCCTCGTCTAAAAAGAAAAAACACCTTAACAATTAAGGTGTCGTCGATTTTACCCGAATTTTTTTCGCAATTTTTTCAATTAACTCTTTTTCATCTTTTGCTGTTACCGGACGGTTATTCACAAATGCAAATGATTTTTTTCGACCTGGTCCACAATACGACTGACAGCCTACTTCAATCGTTGCTTCTGGGTCTAATTTTTTTAATTTCGGTAAAAGGGTGTGAATATTCGTTGCTAAACAATCTTCGCACACTCGAAATTCATTTGCCATTTCCATCACCTCACTCATTTTGCCTATTCTCCAATCTATTGGTTAAAAAAAACGAACTTTTAGTAGGAATAATCAGATTTTATTGTACACTGTATTATATAACGTTGCAACAAGTCGATTTCTGGTTGTAACCATCTATTTTCAAGGAGCAAAAATAATGGAACATTTATTTACACGACATACTTTTCGCTTTATTGATCATTCTTTTTCATCAATGCTAGACCATTTTGCCATCGATGATACGCTAAGCGAATTAGTAGGACAAAAAAAATCGATTGATACGATTCGTTACTGGGTGGTCAACGAAACGATTGCCCTTGGCATTCAAGATCAAAAGCTACCGTTTTTACAAGATGGAATCGCCTATTTAAAACAAGAAGGATACGATGCTTTTTTCCGTCCATCTGGTGGGCTTGCTGTCGTCCTTGATGCTGGCATTATGAATCTTTCTTTAATCCTGCCGGAAAAAGAATACCACGTCACGATTGATAACGGATTTTTGGCGATGGTGGCGTTAGTGAAAATGTGGTTAGCACCGTATGTCCAAAACATAGATGTGAAAGAAATTACCGAATCATATTGCCCCGGAAAATATGATGTAAGTGTAGGTGGCAAAAAATTTGCCGGACTCTCGCAACGACGCGTGAAAGGTGGCGTTGGAATTTTTATTTATATTGCGGTAGAAGGAAGTGGCAAAAAACGAGCGGAATTGATTCGAACGTTCTACGAAACGAGCATCCAACAAGAAAAAACGTCTATCCCATATCCAAACGTCAATCCAAACGTGATGGCATCTGTGTCAGAATTAACTGGACAACCGATTACGTGCGATATGTTAAAACAAGAACTCGTACACGTGTTATTGCGAGAACAAAATACATTAGACACTCGCTTTTTATCAGCAGAAGAATGGACCCTTTTTGAAACGTATAAGCAACGGATGAAACACCGACAACAGCGATACTTTCCATCGCTTAAAAAGAGGAGCGAGTGAGATGAACGTTGATACGTTGTTCGGCATCACGATTGGCACTTTTTTAGGCGTTTTTCTGACAAGCCGTTCGATTTTATTCTCTCTATATATTTCGTTAGGAGCATTAATACTAGCCATTCTTCTCGCTACTTACCGCTCTTCGAAATAAGACGCAAAAAACCGACTACTTTTTAGAAAAGCAGTCGGTTTTCTTTATTCTTTGTACATTTGTTCTAAAATGTGCGACATTTCGTTCGTCCGTTCGATAATATGTTGTTTCGTCCATTCCGTTTTGCCTTGTAACATTTCTGTTGTTTTATATTGATAAATGCCTGATTGATAATACTTTTCGTATTTTTCAGCAAGCGGCAATTGGTTTAACGTATGGTTTTTATATTGCGGTAATAAAATTAAATTTCCAAGCATCATAATGCCTTCTTGGAGTTTGCTTTTCGTTTGTTCCATCGGATCAATTGTACGCGGCATAATAAATTCAATAAATACTGGTTTTAAAAATGGGACGCCTGGTTGTAAAAATTGTTCCATGCGTAACAAAATATATTTTGCGTAGGAACGAATGTAATAGCTCTCATCTTGCACGAAGTTTTCAATCCATTTTTCTCGTTTTGGCACTTCTAACAGTGAATTCGTACAAACGTCTCCTAACGAATCTGTTTCTAAAATCGTTTCCATCAGTTTTCCCATATCATATGTATGCTCATGTTCCGTTTGACCCGTTGTAATTTTATAAACAAGGCGACGCTCTAATAAACGGATAAAAGTTTCCATATGCTCAGCTTCCGTGCCGAACTTTTTATAAGCTAGCAACACGACGCCCGACCAATCGCGATACGGGAAGTATTCATACATCGTTTTTAATAGTTTTCCACCTTTTGTACGCTGTGGATTTAAGAAGTGATCTCGGTATAAATCACTAAATTGTTTTAATAGTGTAATAAAGTTTTGTGGACTAAATTCTTCTATCGTTTTCATGTTTTCTGAAAATCGTTCCGCTAAACGATAGCGTGATTTTTCTCGTGAATACATGAAATGAACGGCATGCAAGAGTCGTTCTACTTTCTCTCGCCCAATTTCATCTGCCATCGTATTCCACATATTCCGGTATTTTAGTTTTTCTTCTCCTTCTAATTCGCCTAATAACTGCGTTTTAATCACGTCTGCATTCATTAATGGAATGCCGTCATCATTTAACACGAAGAATAAACGGAATGCGAACGAGAAAGAACCCGTTAACAATAACGTAAAACTACAAGAATTTAATAGAAACGTCGTGAATCCTTCTAAAAAGCTAAATTGAATCACGCCATCTTCGACAAATCGTTTCCGAATAATTTTCATTGCCTGGGCAATATTAAATTCAGGACCAGATAAATTTTCCTCATCAAATGGATATCCCGTTCCACCTTTTTGCATAATATATTTACTAAAAAACTCAGATTCTGGATCACGGATTTTTAATCGATCATAAGAAGGCTCTGCCGTATAACGATTTCCTCGTTTATATAAAACAGATTCTAATACTGATTTTGCCTCATCATCGCGATGCAAGTCACGCATAACCGCACAAATTATCGCCATGGTCATGAGACGTTGTTGCCCATCGACAATTTCATATTTTTGAACGTCTTCTTCCTCGCTACGATTAATTAAAATAATATTTCCTAAAAAATACGAGGGACGTCCTTTTTTATATGCTTCTTTTAAATCATCAAAAAATTGTTCCACTTGGTCAATCGACCAAGCGAAGTGACGTTGATAGTTGGGTACATAAAAAACAGCGTTTGAATAAAGCAAATCTTTTACATACACTTCTCTAGCGGATAGTTTTCGGTCAAAATGCTTCAACACGCATTACATCTCCTTTGTCTTCTTTCGTGAAAAAACTATGGTAGCTTATCATCCTTAGATGAAACTTTGCATGGCTGTAATTAGCGCTAATTTATACACATCTTCTGCATTACAACCGCGAGAAAGGTCATTGACTGGTTGATTTAAGCCTTGAAGGATTGGACCGATTGCCTCAAAGTTTCCAAGTCGTTGCGTTAATTTATATCCGATATTCCCCGCTTCAAGACTAGGGAAAATAAACACGTTTGCTTGCCCTTTTAATGGAGAATCAGGCGCTTTCTTTTGTGCCACTGAAGGAACAAATGCCGCATCAAATTGAAATTCGCCATCTAGTAAAAGATCTGGGCGACGTTCTTTTGCTAGTCTTGTTGCTTCTACTACTTTATCTGCTTCCGGACAAACAGCAGAACCTTTTGTTGAGAAACTTAACATAGCGACCGCAGGGTCAATGCCAAATACTTTTGCTGTTTCTGCACTTTCAATCGCAATTTCTGCCAACGTTTCACTATCAGGTGAAATGTTAATCGCACAATCAGAAAAAATATATTTCTCTTCCCCGCGCACCATTAAAAACGTACCAGACGTACGAGTTACCCCTGTTTTTGTTTTAATAATTTGTAACGCCGGACGGACAGTATCGCCAGTCGAATGAACGGCACCGCTCACTAAACCATTTACTTTTTTCATATATGTTAACATCGTGCCAAAATAGTTTACATCTAGTAACCGTTCTGCCGCTTCTTCTTTTGTTTCTTTTCCTTTTCTTCTTTCCACAAATGCTTCTATCATTTCATCCATTTGTTCATATGTACGCGGATCGATGATTTCTACTTCCTTAAACGCATACCCCTTTTCAACGATTAACGCTCGTATTTCTTCTTTGTCCCCTAGTAAAACTGGTTTTAAAATGCCTTCAGCCGATAACCTGCTTGCCGCTTCGACAATTCGCTCATCGTTCCCTTCTGGAAAAACAATTGATGGATACGATGCCTTTACTTTTTCTGTAATGCCCGTAAATAAATCGCTCATCCCATACACTCCCATACATTTTTATAATTTTCATTCTTTTTTCAGTTTCCTACCTTATATTAAAAACTATCATAAACGGAGGTGCAAGAAATAATGACACGAAAACTGAAAATTTTAACAATTATGATGGTAACTACCTTTTTGACTATTCCCGTATTCTTACTTTCTAAAACGCTCGTACCCGTTGTAAAGGCAGATGATGACCGATACGAACAAGACTTTGACGACGAATATGAGGATGACAAATACGAAAAAGAAGATGACGACGATGACGACTATAAACGAAACACACAAAGAACAAATCAACCAACAAACACAATCGTAAAACAAACCGTAACAGTGAGTAAATTGGATGGTAATACAACAGAAATAGAAGCATTAAAACAAGGCAATGACGACTGGTACGTACCAGCTACAGCATTAAAAGATGTGTTAGGTGCAACCGTAGTAGACTATCCAGACAGCCAAATTAGTGAAATTATTTTTAAAGATGACAAAGGGAAATTACAACACCTCATTGTAAAAGCAAACACAAACGTATTGTATCTAAACGGCGATGCTATAACAGATGATGAAATTCCAACATTTAACGACCAAATGCTTTACATTCCAACAGATTTACTAGACGACTATTTACCACTAGATGTAAAGGAAACAAATAATAGTATCACATTTAAGAAAGAAGGGATTTTATAATGGCAGCTAAAAAATGGCCGAAATGGGCAATCGGATTATCTAGTATCGGTATTTTCAGCGGTGCATTGTATGTCATCGCTGATCAAACCCAAAATCAAGCAGATTCTACTCCACCAACAAATAATGCAACTACACAAAGTACGCAACCAGAACAAGTCATTCATTTGACCGATACGATTACGGTAGCATCAACTGATACGTTATCTACACTAGAACAAATGACGGAAGAAGAAAAACAAGCGCGGGAACAAAAATTAAACGAACTGTTTGCCAATGTAGAAACTGCTACAAATGGAACAACAGAAACGTACCAAACAAACATTGAATCCATTCCTACTCCTCCTACTGAGGTACAAAATGACCGCGAAACAAGATGGTCATAAAGAAAGGAGCATATCACCATGCATCATGCAGAAAAGCAAACACAACGATTATCGTTTACACAAATGAATACATCCATTGCTATGTTAGCAGAACATGAAGAGGAAGCATGGCAAACTGATGTAATAGATTGGTTTCGGGAGTTTGAGAGGATTTGTTCACGGTTTTTACCAACTAGTTCATTAACACTGTTTAACGAAACTAAGTCAAATGTTCCGCTCATCGTTCATCCCATTTTATATGACACAATCCAAACAGCGGTCGCTTGGGCGAATAAAACAGATTTTTATTTTAATCCATTTATGCTCGAACAAATCGAACAATTAGGCTATAACGAATCATTTCAAGAAGGATGGAAAAAGCATGGTGGCGCAACAAAACAGTCAACCGTGCAACAAAATCCATTACTGTTTCATGACCATATAAAAGCGATTGAAAAAAGAAGACCGGTTCAAATGGATTTAGGTGGAATTGGAAAAGGGGTTAGCGTCGATAAAGCCGCTCAACTGATGAAAAACGCAGCGATTTCACGCGGATTGGTCGATGCGGGTGGCGATATGTGTATGTGGTCAAACGATGCACCTTGGAAAATTGGTATTCGTCATCCGTATGATGAATCAAGAACACTGTTTAGCGTCCATATTCAACGCGGTGCCATTGCTACATCAAGCAAATGGCATCGTAAGTGGCAACAAAACGAACAATGGCAACATCATTTATTGAATGGCCATACCGGCTTACCAAGCGAAACAGATGTTGTACAAGCAACCGTTATCGCTCGTAATGCGACAACAGCAGACGTTCTAGCAAAACTGTTAACCATTTTACCCGCTGAACAAGTACAAAAGTACGACAGTGATTTTGGCTATGCGATTATCAAAAAAGATGGCACGGTAACCATTAATAAACAGATGCGTTCTTTTATTGCAATCTAATACCAGAAAGAAAGAAGGAAGGAATAGATGTTTGATTTCATTAGTACGTATTTCAATTCATGGAATGTGATTCGTTCAAGCGGTATTACTGCTTATGTTTTATTGTTTTTCGCGATGTTTTTTGGACTTAGCCATCATTTGTTTCGGATAAAATCTGCTTTAGTCCTTCATCAAGTTTCTGGGTGGTTTAGCTTTTTATTTGCACTCATTCATGGCATTGCGTTAACGATTGATCCGTTTGTTTCGTATTCTTTTTCCGATGTGTTTGTCCCGTTTTCAGCTAGTTACAAACCTATTTTATCTGGGCTTGGTACCGTAAGTTTATTCCTTCTATTTTCACTCATTCTTTCTTCTGATATGATGAAAAGAGTAGGTAGAAAAATATGGCGGATTATTCATTATCTTTCTACACCAGCATTTTTTCTTGCTGCTATTCATGGCATTTTTCTTGGAACAGATACTACTTCTATTCCGATGTTAGTGCTATATAGTAGTACGTTTGCACTCATTATATTTTTATTCACCATGACCTTCTTGGCACGTAAAAAAGAACACGTTCAAAAAGCGTAAGGAGGAAATACAGTGCATATTTTACTCGCAGAAGATGATGAACGTTTAGCCCATCTCATTGAACATATGTTAAAAAAAGAACGGCATACCGTGGATGTTGTCTACAACGGATTAGATGCATACGATTACGCACTTTGTTCCGATTATGATTTACTTCTTTTAGATTGGATGATGCCTGAAATGACTGGTGTGGACGTTTGTTTAAAGCTACGACAAAAAGCATACGAGAAACCAATTTTAATGTTAACCGCAAAAGATGCGATTGACGATCGGGTCAAAGGATTAGATGCTGGGGCGGATGATTATGTAGTGAAACCTTTTGAATTTAAAGAACTTTTTGCGAGAATCCGTGCTTTGTCCAGACGAACACAAACAGCTATTCAGCAAGATATTTTAACGATCGATAACTTATCGTTAAATCAGACAACTCATACTGTGACACGTGACGGAGAAGATATTTATTTAACTCCGCGCGAATACCAATTGCTTGAGTTATTAATGATTAACGCTGGGCAAGTCGTCCCGCGTGAGTTAATTTATGATCGCATTTGGGGATTTGACGGCGAAGTATCCAACAATACCATCGACGCATTCGTTCGTTTATTACGAAAAAAGATCGATCAACAGCATCAAAAAAAGTTAATCCATAACGTCCGCGGACTTGGGTATAAATTGGAGGCATAGGAACGTGTTTTGGAAGATTCGCAAAAAGCTCACTTTTTACTATACATTTTTGCTCGTCTTATTTTTAATTGCCTTTTCTGTTATTAGCTTTCTTTTATTAACAGCAGTGAATTATTACGACAAAAAAGAAGCGTTATCTCAACTACTAGAACAAGCAGAACACGAAAAACAATCCGTACCTTCGCTTTTTATTATTCGTGGCGAGGAAGACGAGGAGGATGAATTACCGAGTTCATTCGTAGTGTCAGAAGCTAATTATCGGCAATTACAAGAAGACTTTCAAATCCACAAAACGATTTCTTTTCAGCACGAAGACGAGATGCAACTAGTAAAAGCGTACGAAGAAGATGAAAAAGTAGCATTTTTACTTATGAAACATCATGATCATATTGCGGGTGTGGATGTATCTGCACAACTAACAATGGGGAAAATGTTAGCGATTATATTTGCTGGGTTAACGATTATTTTTTCCGCATTAGCAGCGATTCTCGGTTTATGGATGTCGAAAAAAGCGATGGTACCAATTGCGACATCGTTTCAACGCCAACGAGAATTTGTCGCAGATGCTTCTCATGAATTACGAACACCGCTTGCCATTTTACATTCTTCTTTAGAAGTGCTAGAAGCAGAAGAAGAGTTATCGCTTTTTTCCAAACAAATTGTCGACGATATGAAAGATGAAACAAAACGAATGACTGCACTTGTTGGCGATTTATTAACGTTAGCTCGTGCTGATTCTGATGCTATCCAACTAGAAAAACAAACATTTTCCCTACCACCCGTTGTCGATGCGATGACGCGCTCTTTCCAACGACTAGCTGATAAAAAAGAGATTTCTTTTCTTGTTACACGTCCAGATGACGTCGTTGTTTATGCAGATGAAAAAAGAATCCAACAACTTTTTTACATTTTGTTAGACAATGCGATGAAATATACACCCACAAAAGGGACTGTATATGTACAAGTAAATGTACAAAATGACAAGCTTATAATTGAAATAACCGATTCTGGCATTGGAATTTCTAAACAAGAGATTTCGCGCATTTTCGACCGGTTTTACCGTGTAGACAAAGCACGTTCCCGTAAATTAGGTGGATCTGGTCTCGGTCTTTCGATTGCGCAATGGATTGTCGATGCCCATCATGGTACGATTACCGTGCAAAGTGTCGAACAACAAGGAACAACATTTCACCTTACATTACCAATTGTAACGAAAGAGGGGGCAACAATATGAAACGATTAGGATGGACATTGCTGTTATTTTCTTTTTTACTCGTAGGAACTTCCTTTATGGAGCCGACTGCTGTTTTTGCAGATGACGATGAATATTATGAAGAACACGAGCAGGAAGGACCAAAAGTAGTAAAAGAAACAGGCGAAATACTTGGATTTGGCGGTATTGCATTCGCAATCGCAGCAGGGCTTTTATTGCCTGTTCGCGTAGTAATCAAACGTTCCAAAAATGCCCGAACAAAACTAGGAAACGTACACAAGTTTTTAACGGGGGGACATACCGTATTTGGATTTCTCGCCATTATTGCAATGGCTTTACATGGCGTGATGATGTTTTTATACGAACAAGAATTGACATTCCGTGAATATATTGGGCTAGGTGGACTTGGACTTTTCGTTCTTGCTGCCATTTTCGGAAACGTCTTAAGTAAAAAATTAGCGAACAAAGGATTACGTACAACCCATATGATTATTGCCTTAAGCGCTCTACTGCTCGGTGGTATTCACGTCCTTATTTCGTAGGAACACTAACGACTTGTTAGTGTTTTCTTTTTTGGCAAAATCGGGTATAACAAAGATATAGTTTGGAATGAAGGAGGGGCTAGTTGTGTCATTTATTAAACGTATGTTAGCTAGTGTCGGAATCGGTAGTGCAAAAGTAGATACTGTATTAGAAAAATCCGCCTATTATCCAGGAGAAACCGTACGTGGGAAAGTGTACATTCAAGGCGGTGACATCGAACAACAAATAGATCGCATTTATTTGCATTTAATGACAGAATATATTCGAAAACGTGGCGATGATAAAGTGAGAGAACGCGGAATGATTGCTTCTTTCCCGATTAGCGAGCCATTAATGTTAACACCAACTGAGAAAAAAGAAATCCCGTTTTCATTTGAGCTTCCATTAGAAACACCCATGACGATTTACCGAACAAAGGTATGGGTCCACACAGGACTTGATATTAAATCAAGTATAGACCCGAGCGACCATGATGACCTTACCATTTTGGAACATCCAATCATTTTAAAAATCCGCAAAGCAATTGCATCGATTGGATTTTACCAAACAAGTGTCGAACAAGTATATTTGCCACCAAATCGCTATACAAAATTCCCTGTTGCACAGGAATTTGAATATAAACCAACAGGAAACTTTGCCGCAGTATTAGACGAAATAGAAATTATTTATTTCATTCAGGAAGATGGTTTACAAATGTTAGTGGAGTTAGACAAACGAAACCGTGGATTGTTCGGTGCAGTACTTGATTCTTTAGAAATGGACGAAAAAATCATTCAAGTAACGCTGACGAACGATGATTTAAAACAAGACATTGATTCAATTGGCAATATGTTAAAAGATATGATTCATTCTCATATTCAATAAAGAGATTTCCCCCTGCTTCTCTGTTTTCGGTATTCCCTTCCCATTTTGAGACGGGGTCTTTCTTTCTGTTTAACTTATTCCGAAAGAAGTCTTCCACTTCTAAATGTGAAGGTGCGGTAGCACCAATGAAAGTGGGGGATGAATTTTGGTTAGGCGTAGCCTAAAGTTGTCTCTTTTTTTGTGCTGTGATCTAATCAGTATTAGATAAAATAAAATATGTTATATCAATGGAATTAGAAAATAATAATAATTCGATATTCACGTTGTATTATCACCTTGATTTGGTCGTGAAATATCGCAGAAAAGTGATGGATGGCACCATGTCTGACTAGGCAAAAGACATGTTCGTTCGGTTAGGTGAAAAGGATACTATTTCCTTAATCGAATGGAATCACGATATGGACCATGTGCATATTTTGTTCAAAGTACATCCGGATACTGAAATATCAAGGTTCATCAACGCTTATAAAAGTGCAAGTTCTCGACTTATCAAAAAGCATTTTCCGCAAGTGAAAAGGAAACTTTGGAAAGAATATTTTTGGTCAAGAAGCTTCTGCTTACTTACAACAGGTGGTTCGCCCATTGAAGTGATAAAAAAGTAGATAGAAAATCAAGGGATGAAATGAGGTGATTCGATATGGCAAACAAAGCTTATAAGTTTTGTCTGTACCCAACGCAAGAACAAGCGCAACTTCTTGCGAAAACCTTCGGTTGTGTCCGTTTCGTTTATAACAAAATGCTTTCGGAACGCAAGGAAACGTATGAGCAATTCAAGGACGACAAAGAAACATGGAAGAAGCAAAAATTCCCGACTCCCGCTAAGTATAAGGAGGAGTTTGTATGGCTCAAAGAAGTAGATAGTCTTGCATTGGCAAATGCTCCACTTAACTTGCAGAAATCATACAAAAATTTCTTTTCTGGTCGTGCTGAATTTCCGAAGTTCAAAAACCGTAAGGCAAGACAATCCTACACAACCAATGTGGTCAACGGAAACATTATGCTTTTGGATGGCTATATCAAATTACCGAAACTGAAACTTGTGAAAATGAAGCAACATCGGGAAATTCCGTCCCATCATATCATCAAGTCTTGTACCGTTTCTCGAACAAAAACAAGAAAATACTACGTTTCTATTCTCACCGAATACGAACATCAACCTATACAAAAAGAAGTACAAGCTGTTGTTGGCTTAGATTTTTCCATGAATGGCTTATTTGTCGATAGTGAAGAAGGTAAGACAGCCAATTACCCTCGTTTCTATCGTCAATCACTGGGGAAATTAGCAAAGGAACAGCGTATCCTATCACGCAGAAAGAAAGGCTCTAATCGTTGGCACAAACAGCGTCTAAAAGTAGCGAAGCTACATGAAGGAATTGCGAACCAACGAAAAGACTTTCTCCACAAGGAATCGCACAAACTAGCGAAAATATATGATTGCGTTGCTATCGAAGACCTCAATATGAAGGGAACGTCACAAGCCCTCCATTTCGGCAAGAGCATTGCTGATCATGCATGAGGCATGTTCACGACATTTCTCCAATACAAGTTAGAGGAGCAAGGGAAAAAACTGATCAAAATAGATAAGTGGTTTCCATCATCCAAAACTTGTTCCTGTTGCGGTCGAGTAAAGGAATCTCTATCTCTTTCTGAGCGCACATTCCACTGTGAATGTGGTTTTGTGGCAGACAGGGATTGGAACGCTTCTATCAATATCAAACAGGAAGGATTGCGATTGTTAGCATAATCATATAGATAGAGCACGGAATAGGCTCGATAGCTAAGTACATTTCGTACCGTTAGGTACGACTACCTTAGAAGCCCTCACCTCTAAGCGAAGCGTAGGTGGTGAGTAGTTCACGAAGAATATAAATGTTTGCAACATTGAAAGAGAAGCGTTTTCACTTATCGTGAAATCTATGCTATAGTTACAAGTGTATGAAAAGATTCCAAGGGAGTGACAAAAATGGCTGAACCAGTTGAAACTTTAGACGGTTGGTATTGTCTACACGATTTCCGTGCAATCGATTGGGCTAGTTGGAAACAACTACCTAGTGAAGAACGTCAACAAGCAATTCACGAATTTTTACAATTATTAGAGAAATTTAACCAAACAGAAGAGAAAAAAGAAGGTAGTCATGCTTTTTACTCCATCGTAGGTCAAAAAGCAGATTTCATGTTAATGATTTTACGTCCAACAATGGATGAATTAAATGAAATCGAAACTGCTTTTAATAAATCTCGTCTTGCTGAATACACAGTACCTACATATTCCTACGTATCGGTTGTAGAATTAGGTAGCTATATGGCAAAAGAAGGTGAAGATCCTTATCAAGATCCCGCAATCGTTGCACGTTTGCAACCAATTCTTCCAAAATCAAATTACGTTTGTTTCTATCCAATGAACAAAAAACGCGAAGGAAACGACAACTGGTACATGGTACCAAAAGCAGAACGCGGAAAAATGATGTATAGCCACGGCATGATTGGTCGTAGCTATGCTGGAAAAGTAAAACAAATCATTACGGGTTCTGTTGGTTTTGACGATTGGGAATGGGGCGTTACGTTATTTAGTGATGACGTGCTTCAATTCAAAAAAATCGTATACGAAATGCGCTTTGATGAAGTAAGTGCTCGTTTTGGTGAATTCGGCTCTTTCTTAGTAGGAAGTCGTTTAACAGACCAAAAATTCAAACAAATGTTAGCTATTAACTAATAAAGAAAGCGGGAATCCATATGGGATTTCCGCTTTCTTTATTACCTTTCTCTTAACGTGGTTGGTAAGTAGCCATTGTATCTAGAGGATAAGAATAAGCAATTTCTTCATCAAATGTCACGTAATCTACATATACCATTGGAATTAAGTAACGTCTCCCTGTGTTTGGGTCACTTAAAATAAGATGATCCCGCCCAGCCGCTTCGATCACTCCTTTAAAAATTTCAGCATTCCATTTTGTATTATTTTCAAACGTTGCATAAACAGTCGCCACTTTCCCGCGATTTAACCGCAAAATATTTTCGATGTAACTTTGTTCTAACGGTAATTGACCAGGTGCTGCTGGTGGTTGCTGTTGTTGTGGTGATGGTGTCGCCATTTGCATGCCACCGTAAGTATAATAAGGATAATACGAAGATGGATAATACTGCCTACTCATTTCTCCACACTCCTTTTAATAAGTGTTATACACATTTGGACAATCCGCACTAGATGGATTGTAAAAACAATGCACTTTATACCGACCTACGTTCCACTGATTAAAAAATTGTGGTGGGCAAGTCGCTCCCTGCGGATCGATAAACCAAAGGGCAAATTGTGCTGGATGATAACGCTCCCCCTTGATGGACTTTTTCGCCAGTCTCCGTTCGCTTTCTCTGGCACGTTGATAAAAATAACCTTTTTGTGTCGCTTCAAATCCACCTGGTGATTGAAAGACCATTTGTCTAACCGTTCTGATATTTTTAAAATCTAAACAGTTAGCCCGCACACGATTGACCCCAACATTCCCTACAAGAAGCATCCCTAAGTTCCCTTCACTCTCTGCTTCTGCACGCATCAGACGTGCTAGTAAATCATAGTCACCGGATGATACTTTTATGACAGCCATGGTCTCCCTCCTACTCTGTTTCAATGTATGCAACAACAAAAATAAATATGAAAAAAAGCTGCTGCAAATAAGACGCAGTAGCTTTACGTTCCGTTTTATTTTTACCTTTTCACCGCACGTGCAAGAAGCACCCAACCAACTAAAAACGATACACCACCAACTGGCGTAATCATGCCTAATTTCGTGATCCCTGTTGGTGCCATCACATATAAACTACCAGAAAATAAAAGAATTCCAATTAAAAATGCCCATGCAGCAGAACGAATTTTTCGTTCATCGTTCATTTTTGTGGAAACGAACGCAGCAACAAACAATGCCCCCGCATGAAACATTTGATATTGTACTGCCGTATTCCAATTATCCAGCATATGTTCCGACACTTTTCCAGAAAGGCCATGTGCCCCAAATGCACCTAAAGCAACAGCTAAAAAGCCATTGATACTACCCCACACAATTAACTGCTTATACATTTTTTCACCTCAATTGTAATCATTCTGTTTTCATCATACAAAAAAGCTATCAATAAAGAAAGTTTCCTCGTTCGTTTCTAAAAAATATAACAAATTCGCCACTTTTTGTGCAGTAAAAAAAGGAAACCATCCAATATACATTTTACTGTTGGCTCCCTTTTTTTATTTAAGCATTATAATTGTTTTTGGATTTGCTCAATATACACTAACACTTGTTGAGATGCTTCCTCTATCAGTTGTAAATGATATTCTGCTTGCTCAATATCTCCTGCTTGATAAGCTTTTGCAGCAAGACGTGCTTGGTCATGCACTGCTGCATGAGGAGTTTCTAGTTGTTTATATTCAGGCAAATGACCGACACGCATTTTCGTTTCTTCGTCATAATACCACTTGCCTAAACGACATAAATAGTGCGTACCAGCATCTTCTTCTCGAACATGTTCATATCCTAAAATCATATTATAAATTTTCCATTTCCACAAAATATGATCACTTTTCGCTAAGTTTAATAACGATTTTGTCGATAAATGAATATTATGATTCACTATATCTAGACGAAACTCTTCGATCCGTTTACTTAACGCATGAATTGCTTTTCCTGTCAATTCTCCTAAGTCAGAAATCTCTTCTGTCACTTGAGCAATAGATGTCATTCGACTAGCTACATCATTTACAGCAGATGCTTGTTCTTCGGCAATTGCTGCCGTATTACTTGTAGCGTCATTAATATTTACAATCGTTTTCGTAATATCTGTCAATAACGGAACGGCATCATTCGCTTCTTTTGCCCCCGCTTGGACAACAGCTTTCGCATTATAAACTGTTTGAGACATATCACCTGCAAATGCTTTTAGCTCTTCGACGTTTGTATTTATTTCTTTTAAGGATGTAACGGTATTTTCTGCCAATTTACGCACTTCACTTGCAACAACCGCAAATCCTTTTCCTTGCTCTCCAGCTCGCGCAGCCTCAATAGACGCATTCAGAGCAAGTAAGTTCGTTTGTTGTGCAATTTCATTAATAATCCCGACAACATTTTCGATTGTTTTCACTTGTTCTTGTAAATGTTCAAATTGACTTACAATGTGTTCAAATGTTTCTTCTGTTTTAATAATTTCACTTAATGCTTGCGTAATCACTTCACGACCTTGTTCGGCATTCGAAACTGCTTGTTCCGTTTCTTCGGCAACATCTTGTGCATTTCTAGCTACTTCATCAATGGAAACTGCTAATTCTTCTCCAGAAGCTGCTGCCATTTGCACATCGCTCGTTTGTTGTTTTAATTTTTTTAGTAAATCTTTAATAAATGAAATTTCTGCATTTTTTTCTAAAATGTCTGATACGTGACACGTTATTTCTTCACTAAATTTTTCTGTAAATACTTCAATACATATTTGACGTTGCACATTTGTAGCGCGTCGTAATGATTCTAACAGATTTAAACATGCATTGGGGTGTAATCCTTTTTTTGACAAAATGTACGTTGTCACAAAAAAGTTCACTTGATCAAAAGCTACGATTAATTTCCCTTGAGGATAATTAGCAACACGAAATTTTAAATAAAACGAAATACAGTCATCAACAAATGCCTCGTTTCTTTCATTTTGAAAAAAGATGGTGATATAATGCTTGATGTCTTGTTCAGTGATAGAAGTATCTTCTGATCGCATTTCTTTAAAATAGTCACGTAAAATACGAATTGCCTCCGGAATCACCGGCTCCGCAATGTTATAAATTTCCTGTAAATTCATTAAGTCTTCTTGTTCAAAATTATTGAACGATAATGTTTCTTGAAAACGACCTTTTACTGATAAATTAGTCCCTACTTGCACCAATCGTTCTGCACTTGCAAACGGACGAAAACGACTCATTCCCCATACCTCCTGTGAATAAATACTTATTCATATTTACCTATACTTTATCATAATATTGTAAATTTTCCTATAAATTTATATAACTACTTTATGTGTTTCTTGTTCAATACATTTAATTTTTCCAATGGAATGCAAGTAGTCCATTTGACCTACTGTTTCAGATAACGTTAATAAAAATTCTTTTTTATAGGCTTTTGGAAAAAGTCGTTTACAAATTTCCCAAACCGTTCGTTCTTCTTCTTTTAACCATTCATATACTTTTAGTGCACGGGTTTCTTGACGCTTAAAACGAGCTGCAACCAATTCCTTCACTTCTGTTATTTCCTCGCCATGTGAAGGTAAAATTCGTTTCATGTTTAAATCACTACATCGCTTCATAGATTGACGATATTGCAGCAATGGTTTTGTTCGTTCGGTTTGTGGTTCATAGGATGGTTCCAGAACGGGATTAGACGCAATATGTTTTAATAACACATCACCACCGATGGCTAAACCTTCCGTTTCATCGTAAAACATCAGATGGCTCCCCGCGTGCCCAGGCATTTCTAGCACACGAAAATCATCAAATCCCGGTAGTGTATCCCCTTCTTGCAAAGCTGTAGCTAATGAATATCGCGTCGGTTGGGCAAAATAAAATAGCGCTCTATAATCAACATGATTATTAAAAAAAGATACGTCTACTCCGCATCGTACAGAAAGGTCGAAAAACTCTTGTTCCATTTGTTGAATAAACGAAGCATCTTGTTTCATCCACGGTTCGTTATAACGATGACCAATAACCGGAAGTTGATATGCATCCAATTCACCTAAAAACCCTATATGATCTACGTGATGATGCGTTAGTGCGACATAATCTAAATCGGCAAACGTATAGCCTAGTTCTTTTAGCGATGTGGTGAGATGGTATGTTGCTTCTTTTGTTTTTGGTCCGACGTCGATTAATGTTAACGCAGCTCCTTTTAATAAAAAAGCATAAACATCCCCTACAGCAAATGGAGTAGGTAATGTAATTCGGTATATTTCATGTTTCGTTCCTGATACTTGTTCAATCACTTTCTGTCACCTCCAAGAATGAATGAGCGTTCACTTACTACTATTTTATGCAATTTTCAGTCATCCTTCCATTATTTTATTACATTTACACAAAAATTTATCCAAAATCTAGTGTTTTACTTTGCAAATTATTCGCAATATTTAGTAGAATAGAGGAAAGGGGGAAATATGAATGACGTTATTAAATGACATGTTAGCTTTTAACCAAACATTCGTAGAGAAAAAAGAGTATGAAAAGTTTACTACAACGAAATTTCCAAACAAAAAACTGGTAATCTTTTCATGTATGGACACACGCTTAGTAGAATTACTTCCAAAAGCGTTAAATCTTCATAATGGGGACGTGAAGATTATTAAAAATGCGGGGGCAGTTGTTTCACATCCATTCGGAAGTATTATGCGCAGTATTTTAGTTGCCGTGTATGAATTAAAAGCTGAAGAGGTATGTGTCATTGGGCATGATGATTGCGGTATGAGTAAAACAAAACCTGAACCAATTTTAAAATCAGCAGTAGAACGTGGAATTTCCCAAGAAATTATCGACACGTTAACAAACTCTGGTATTGATTTAAATACATGGTTAAACGGATTTGACTCTGTTGATGACTCTGTTAAAAACAGCGTATCTATGATTAAAAAACATCCGTTACTCCCAACAGACGTACCAGTTCATGGACTAGTAATGAATCCTTCAACAGGACAATTACGTTTAGTCGTGGACGGATACCAAAAATAAATACCTATCTTGATAAAAAAAGAGCTGCTAGGAAAAATCTTAGTAGCTCTTTTTTTACGTTTGTTCCCTCTGAACGAGCCTCTCTACGCTTTTTTTTGTCCAGCTTCGGTGGGCTAACGACTGCCGTAATAAGTCAACCGATTACAGAGGCAAAGAGGCGCCTCTTCCATCGTCCGCCTTATTACTCTGTCGCTGAACGAGCCTCCCTACGCTTTTCTTGTCTAGCTTCGGTGGGCTAACGACTGCCGTAATAAGTCAACCGATTACAGAGGCAAAGAGGCGCCTCTTCCATCGTCCGCCTTATTACTCTGTCGCTGAACAAGCGCCTTCCGCTTTTCTTTTTTCGTTCCATTCGAGAAAGATTTGGTAATCGGTTTGGACTTGTTCTTCGTAAAATAAGGCCCAATCTATTAATTGCTTTGCAAAACTATCAAAATCGTCGCCGATTGCGGTTAAAATCGATTCTTCACTATGATGAGTGATGATTTTGGAATCGACGTCTTGGTCGGCACGTGCGTGAATTTTAGCTGTTACTTTCCCCATTATTTCGAGTGTATCGTATAAATCTTCTGTTGTTTCGATTTTGGTTAATTTTACTTTCTTTTTATAAGGCGAACGTTCCCTTACGTAAAACTCGGTATTATCCATTGTAAAATAGCCTAAATAAGGGTCTTCGAAATGGTGCATCGCTTTTTGTGTTTCTACGACACGTTTTCCTTGATGACGGTACATCTCCCAAAAAGATTCGTGAAATGGCATAAAATAGGCAGGAATAGCCGTACGTACTTCTTTTGCTTCTAAAATAATATCATTCTCATGAGTATCGTCTTTTCCTTCGATTAACAAATAATATCGCTTTAATCCAATCGAAGCTGTACCAGTACCATATTTAAGGGCAATATCTTTCACGTGATAAAAATCTGCTTTTTTCCGGTCTTCTTCGTCAATCGTTTGAATATATTCTTTCCAAACAGTTACTAGTTTTTGTTTTTCTTCCTCGGTAATCGGCACTATTTCTTCTGTTTTCGGAAAATATCGTTGGTTTTCTGCCAATGACGTATATTCCTCTAACAGCGTCACAGCTTGCTTTCTCCGCATTTTCTTTAATACTCGTTCCACAGGACCTTTCGTATTTTTTTCTGTACACATAAACGTAAATGGATCATCTTTTCCTTTTCGGAACCGTTTTAATTGTTTGTAATAACTAGATAAATACGTATTAATCGCTTCTTTTTTCACAGATGAATCCCATTCTTTTTCGGTACAAGTGAGTGCAATACTAGCAATCATTCGTAGTACATCTACTAAATAGGAACCAACATATCCTTCATCAAAATCATTCACATCATACACTAGTTTTCCTTGTCCATTTTGGAAAACACCAAAGTTTTCAAAGTGTAAATCACCTTGGATCCAAATCGGCCGATTGGCTGGGGTATGGTATGAAAATGGAATTCTACTAATATCAAAATAAAATAAGTACGCACTACCGCGATAAAATCGAAACGGGCTTTCTGCCATTTTACGATATTTTGCTTCACGGTCTTCTTCTTTTAATTGCATAATTTTTTCGTCAAATTCATTTAAAATCGTCGTAATCGTTTGGGTACGAAGAAACCGTTTCGTATTTTTTACATCACCTAATGAAACAATCGTCATTGCTTTTCCACCATCCTTTAGCGATAATTACGTTAATACGTAGCAAAATGTTCCCAAAATAATGAAAAAGGGGGGAAATATTTATCATGAAAGCTCATGCGCTCGAACAATTTGGCGATGAAGATGTGTTTCAAACAGTGGAGATACCGACACCTACCATTCGCCGAAATGAAGTATTAGTAGAAGTAAAAGCGACGAGTATGAATCCGATTGAATTAAAGATCCGTTCTGGATTTGTTCCCCATTTAGCGCCTCCTAAACCTAGTATTTTAAATGCGGACGTTTCTGGTATCGTTGTCGAAGTAGGAAGTGACGTAACGTCATTATCCGTCGGGGATGCAGTGTATGGATGTGCTGGTGGCATTGGAGAAACCCAAGGAGCATTAGCTGAATATATGGCTTGTGACGTACGGTTGCTTGCAAAAAAGCCAATATCATTATCGTTTGAAGAAGCGGCTGCGCTCCCGCTCGTTTCGATTACAGCATACGAAGGATTATTAGACAAAGCCCGCATACAAGCAGGAGAAAAAATACTCGTCTACGGTGCGACAGGAGGCGTTGGCCATGTGGCATTGCAAATGGCAAAAAAACAAGGTCTACACGTAACGGCAGCTGTTTCTTCCAAAGAAAAAGGAGCGATTGCAAAGCGACTTGGCGCCAATCATCTTTTTTATTACAAAGAAGAAGAGATTGAAACAGTCGTGGATGACGTCACAAACGGGCAAGGTTTTGATATTGTGTTTGACCCTGTTGGCGATGATCACTTACAACAATCATTTCAAGCAGTAAAATCAAACGGTCAAGTCGTGACAACGTCTTCTCGTTCCACACAAGACTTATCCCTCCTGCACGGAAAAGCGTTATCGTTACACGTTGTGTTTATGCTATTGCCATTATTACAAAATAAACACCGCGAACACCATCACGACATTTTACACACATTATCGAAGTGGGTAGAAGAAGGAGCCATTACACCTGTTGTGGATCAACAAATGTTTTCCTTTGATGACATTGCAGAAGCACATCGATATGTAGCATCGAAACAAGCCATCGGAAAAGTTGTCTTAACGCAAAAATAGGTTATCCACAAGTGGATAACCTATTTTAATAATTGTTCATATGCTTTTTCCACACTGTGGACAAATTGTTCTAACGAATAATGTGTACTTGCTTTTTCATACAACCTATCCCCGTACGCTTGCAATGTTCCGTCTTGCTTACATTGCATCGCTTCTTCGATTGCTTGTTGAATCGCTCGCTCCTCTTTAATCGGAATAACCCAACCTAATGCTGGCTCCGACATTAAATCTTTCACGCCACCCACATCAGTTGAGATGACAGGAATGTGTGCCCGCGCTGCTTCTAAAATAACGAGCGGAAAACTTTCGCTATAAGAAGTAAGCAACTCAATATCCGAAATCGCTAACAACGAATGCACATCGTCTTGGTGTCCCAGAAAACGAACGTGTTGTTCGACACCAAGTTGCGCGACTTCTTTCTGCAATTCTTCTTCATACGGCCCATCTCCAACAAGCCATAATTGGACTTCCGGATGCATTGCTGCTATTTTTTTAATAGCGCGAATCGCATGCACATGTCCTTTTACCGGATCTAATCGCGCTACCATCGTAACAATAAAATTTGATTCTTTTACGTCCATGTCTTCCCGAGTTAATTTTGCTTTATATACATCTCGAAAAGAAATGCCATTATAAATGGTCGTGATTTTGTTGCCTGGAACCCCAAAAGACTCTAACATCGTTTTAAACCGCGAAGAAATCGCAAAATAATGATCCATTTTCTTTAACATCTTTAAATTTAAAGCGGTAAAAATTTTCCCCTTTATCCCACGTCCTAAAAAATCATTACGCGGATCACTATGTACGGTCGTTACCCAGATGAATGGTGTCATTTTCCGCACCATATATCCGAATAAATTCGCTCGCGGTCCGTGGGTATGGACTATTTTAATACCTTCTTCTTCAATTAATTGTTGCACACGACGAAGCACGGATAAATCATATCGAGAACGTTGGTCAAACCAACTCACTTTTACCCCCGCTTGGATTGCTTCTTCGTAAATTTCTCCTTTTTCAAACACACCAAGCATGACTTCCTCATGATTTAATTCCCTTAACAAACTGATCAGGTGGTTTTTCGAACCACCTATTTCAGCTCCACCTATTACATGTAATACTTTCATTTTTCATTAGCACAGGAAACCCGTAGCGGGCGGAATGTGTACGAGACACATCTGTGCTACCTCCCTTCTTTTATAATCACTAGTCAACTCGCTATACCGTTGGCTTCATCCATTTTTTATAACTAGCAATAATCGCTAAACCAATGAAGAACAGACTAGTAAACGTTTTATCTTCCCAAATATTATAGTACGCACCAGCCGGATACGTTCCGAGCAGTAAAGCAAGCCATAAATAAGCACCTGGTACTGTCCGACTTTTCCATAAAAATAACGCCAACCCAATTAAAAAGCTACCAAATAGCAACACACCGGCTACCCCGGTTTGTGCGATAATTTGAATATATTGATTATCAGAGTAAATATTGTACGTAATCCCGTATTGTTTATAAATAGGCGATGAATTGGCAACCGCTGCAGAATCACCAAACGTACCAAATCCAGTTCCGATGATTGGATGATCTTTGAAAATTTCTAATCCAACTTGAATTAAATATAGTCGGCCATCTTGGCTACTTAAGTGTAATTCTTCTTTCGAAAAGGCATTTTTAAACCGTTTCTTTCCTTCATTCTCTTTATTAACTTTTTCTTTTACAGAAAAATAATGATGTTTTTCAAAATAATTTGCTGTTTGCGTTACGGGGTACGTAATAAGTGCTGCACCTAATACGACAACAGATAAAATCGGTACTACTAGCTTATATTTTTTCGTTAACACGATATAAATAATGGCCGCAACGACAAATGTAATCGTTGTCCCACGTGAAAATGTAAGTAAAAACGTTGCGCTAAACAACACGAGACAAACATATAACAAAATGTGAGCCTTTTTCGTTTTATAAACGGTAAGTAAGTAAAACGCCATCATGATGGCAATACCTAAGAAATACGCTAATACGTTCGGATTTCCAATTAATCCATACACACGAATCCGATTCGTTGGTGCTAATTCCATCGCACTCCAACTTTGAGGTAAAAGGTATTGACGGAGTGTTAATTTTTCAAGTAAACCATGAAACGATAAAAAGACGGCCATCGCGACAACAATATGCATATACATAAGAATATCCTGTTTCGATACATCTAACCGTCTTACGATATAAAATAATAAAAAGGTTATCATAAATGCTCTCATTTCAATGATAATGCTTCCTATTGAAACGCCTGTAAGTAAGGCACTAACACTTCCAACGACAATAAACAGTATAAATGTCCATTCAAACCAATGTAATTTGAATAAAGAACGGAATTCTCTTCTGCCGCTCCACACGACATAGGCGAGCATAAAAAACGTAATAATGTCTCCTAGTAATTTTAAGGAATCATTCATTTCAATTAAAAATGGTCTGACAGGGTAATACATAATTAAAAAGGCGATTCCTACCTTTGGCTGCGTAAAAACATACAACCCTATTGCTAACATAAGTCCTAATGTTACGATATTTACTGGAAATACGACAACCGCACTAACGAGCAAAAGAAAAGCCACGAGTGCATAGATAGGTATGGACTTGCTTTTCATAAAAAATCCTCCCTTAAAAAAGAATAACATAGCATTTTTCATCTTATCATAGATAAATTAAAAAATGCTATGTTACGTAAATTCTTAATAATATAATTCATAATACTTGTTAATTTTTTGTCGCATTTCATCGATACTTACAAAACGTGCGTACCGAAACATTTCTTTATCGTCAATGTAGATTAACATCGCTGGCACGGTAAAGATGGAAAGTTCCCCCGCTAGCTCTTCCACTTCATCAATCATCAATTTTCCCATTTCAATTTTTGGAAACTCTTTTAGCATCGCTTCTACTTTCGGTAGTAATGCGTGGCATACGCTACATGCATCGCGACTTATATATAACATTTTAAAACCTTGTTTATGAATAAACTCTTGTACTTCGTCATACGTTTTCAGTTCCACTCCAAATACCCCCAAGCGTAATTAAGTTGTATGAATAGACTACCACACATGACGAAAAAAAGCACCTAACAAATCCGCGGTAATAACATACCAGATAAACGGTGCATCCGTCGTGTACTTCCAATCGGTGTCCGCAATAACAATTTTCCGTCTTTTCCAACTACGTGCCCGATTACTGCCGCATCGACACCGAGTGGATGACGTTGTAATACTTCTAGCACTTGTTGTTCCTGTTCTTTTTTGACGATAAAAATAGCTTTTCCTTCGTTCGCTAAATAAAGCGGATCAAATCCGAGAATATCGCATGCGCCGTGGACTTCATCTTTTAACGGAATCGCTTGTTCTTCAATCTCCATCGTGACATGAAAATCTTCGCAAAGTTCCACAAGTGTTGTCGCAAGACCACCGCGTGTAGGGTCGCGCATCATTTTAATCGCGCCTGTTTTTTGTGCTTCTTCAATCAATCCATGTAACGAGGCACAATCGCTTGCAATGTTCGCTGTTAACCCTAATTCCCCGCGGTCGACTAAAATGCTAATGCCATGGTCACCAATGGTTCCGCTAATAAGGACAGAATCGCCCTCTTCGATGGCATCTGGTGTTAGTTCATACGTCACGATACCGATTCCCGTCGTGTTAATATACACTCCGTCGCAACTTCCTTTTTCCACTACTTTCGTATCGCCAGCAACAATCTGGACACCTGCTTTTTTCGCTTCTTCCGCCATTGATTGAACGATTTTTTTTAAGTCACTCACTAACAAACCTTCTTCAATAATAAAGCCACACGTTAAATAAAGGGGGGTGGCACCGCTAACCGCAATGTCATTCACCGTACCACAAACGGCAATTTTTCCAATATTTCCACCATTAAAAAACATCGGCTTTACAACAAAACTGTCCGTCGATACGGCTAGTTTTCCTTGTGCAGAAAACACCGCTGCATCAAACATCGCTTCTTTATTAGACCCGAATGCTTCGACGAACACCTCTTGAATTAATTGATGGGCTAACTCTCCACCGTCTCCGTGTGCTAAAGTAATTCGATTCATGACTTCTACTCCCTCATATATTGATAGTACGCAGAACAGCTTCCTTCACTAGATACCATACACGGTCCGATTGGTTTTAACGGCGTACATGCTTTTCCGAATAAAACACAATCTTGTGGTTTGGCAATCCCACGAATAATTTCCCCACAACGACATTTCGTTTTGCGCGGTTCCCCTGGTGTGATGGAAAAACGTTTTTTCGCATTTAGCGATGCATATTCTTCTTTTAAATCCATGCCGCTTTTCGGAATAATTCCCATGCCGCGCCACGCTTCATCCACTGGTTCAAAGTACGTTTCCATGATTCGTTGTGCTTGTTTGTTTCCTTCTTTTGTCACAACGAAATTATACTCGTTTTTAATATCTGCTTTTTGTTCGTTTAACATGTGTAGTAATTGATACACAGCGGTTAATAATTCCACTGGTTCAAATCCAGCGACAACGCCTGGTACATTATATTCCTCGACTAAATAGTGAAAACTTTGTTCCCCTAATACAATCGCAACGTGACCTGGCAATAAAAAAGCATCGATGTCGACTTCTTTCGTATCTAACAACGTCCGCATCACCGGTTCAATCAATTTCGTTGTCACCCACATCGAAAAGTTCGGTACGTTTCGTTCAATGGCAGTTTGAATAGCCACACCTAAAACGGGAATCGTCGTTTCAAACCCAATTCCTAAAAAGACAACTTCTTTCTCTGGGTTTTCTTCCGCAATCGCGACCGCATCTACCGGTGCATACACGACGCGTACGTCCCGTCCGTTTGAACGAGCGTCCATTAAACTTTCTTTCGTTCCTGGTACCCGCATCATGTCTCCGAACGTACAAATGATTCGGTTATCCCCGTTCGCTAATGCAATCATCGCATCAATTGACTTTTGGTCCGTTACACAAACAGGGCAACCCGGTCCGGCAATAATTTCTACATCATCGGCTAATATTTTCCGAATCCCCGATTTCGCAAGCGCCATCGTATGTGAACCGCACACTTCCATAAACGACGCTTTACGCCCTGTTTTTTCTTTAAATAACTGTGCTTGTTCGCGTACTGCTTGTAATAATTGTTGCGATAACGCAGTATCAGAAAACTGGCTAAGAATGGCTTGCATCTCGCTCATCTGCAAAACGCCTCCATTCAGCGATACTCACTTTGGCATATTCTTCATCGACAATCGACATTGCTTGACCCGCATGGACAATCACGTATTCGCCAATGTTCACTTCTGGCACAAAAATAATGCCTACTTCCATTTGAGAACCCATCACGTCTACGGTTGCTGAAAATTCTTTTTTCTCGATTACTTTTGCTGGTACACCAACACACATATTAAACGCTCCTTTCTTTTGCAATCATTAATTGACCAAATGATAACCCACCATCACTCGGTGGCACTTGTTTATGTTCTAACACGTCATACCCTGCTTGTTGCAATGCTTCTTTTAGGTGTTTTCGTAAATATTCATTATGAAAACTACCACCCGAAAGTGCCACTTGTTTCGTCTGTTTCGTTTGTCTTTTCAACATACAAACAATGGCTTGAATAATTGTTTCGTGAAAACGGGCAATAATCGTCGTCGTTGCCTGTCCCGTCTTGATATCGGCCATGATTTCTTTCCACATCGACTTAACATTGATTTCGTCTACTCCCGCCACCCGTTCCAGAGAAAACGAGTATGGACGTTCCTTTTTTCGCTCATAATGCACCATTTGTTCCGATAACACGATGGCCGCTTCGCCGTCATACGTACTCACTTCGCACAACCCAAGGAACGCACTCACTGCATCAAATAACCGGCCGCACGTTCCGGCGAGCGGAGCATTCAAGTTTTTTTCGACCATGTGTGCAATAATATCAATCGCTGCTCGTTTTTCCGGAAAACGTTCATAAGCCATTTGTTTTCCCTCTTCTCCAAAGAAAAAAACGAGCATCGACACCGCATTGCGCCACGGCTCTACAATCGCTTTTTCTCCACCAGCAAGCGGCGTATACGCTAAATGTCCGAGCCGTTCGAAATGTGCGGCATTTCCATACACACATTCAAAGCCCCAAATGTTTCCGTCTAACCCGTACCCGGTCCCATCTAAAATAATTCCGTAAGACAACGTGTCTACGTTGTTTTCGGCTAAACAAGCAACGAAATGTGCGTGATGATGCTGCACTTTGACTACTTCCCCGTCCATCTGCGTTGCCAATGATTGTGTCGCAAAGCCGGGATGTGCATCTACCGCAATAATAGAATGATTCATCCCCATCCATTGACGGAGATGATGCCATTCATTCCGAAAATGATCAATTACTTCTTGCGACTGTAAATCACCAATGTGCGGACCGAGAAATACTTGGTTGTTTCGTCCGAGTGCAAACGTATTTTTTTGTTGGCTCCCTAACGCTACAACCTGACTTACATCGACATCTACCGTTAATCCGTCTGGCACATAGCCGCGAGCACGCCGTAAAAACAATCCTTTTTTTACGACTGAATCATCGAGCGGATGAACGATAGGACGATTGTGCGTTAAGAAGAAATCAGCAATCCCCGCCAATTGTGTAAAGGCAGCTTGCTCATCATACACCATCGGTAATCCAGAAACGTTCGCACTTGTCATGACGAGAAGCGAAAACTTTTCCATCATTAAATGATGCAGTGGCGTATAGGGAAGCATGACGCCAATCGTTTGTAACTGCGGTGCTAACACTTGGAACGGTTGCTTTAAGTCAAGCACTACAATCGGCGCTTCACTAGACGTTAACAACGCTTCTTCTTCCGAAGACACGTATGCAAACGAACGAGTTTCCGCTAACGATGCAGCCATGACGGCAAAAGGTTTGTTCGGACGACGTTTGCGCGCCCGCAGACGGTTTACTGCTTCTTCGTTCTTCGCATCACAGGCTAAATGATAGCCACCGATCCCTTTTATCGCGACAATAGCACCTGCTTGTAGATGCCGAATCGTTTTTTGAATCGCCGCTTCCCCGTCTGCAAGATGGCCTTTTTCAATCGTCCAAAAAGAGACGACGGGACCGCACGTTTCACACGCAGTTGGTTCCGCATGATACCGGCGATTCGTGCTATCTGTATATTCCTGCCCGCAGTCTGGACACATAGAAAACGACGCCATCGATGTTCGTTCCCTGTCATACGGCAACGCTTGAATCATTGTATAGCGCGGACCACATTGGGTACACGTAATAAATGGATAGCGATACCGGCGATTCTTCGGGTCGTTCATTTCTTGCAAACAATCCGGACAAACAGCTGCATCTACCGGGATAACAAGTCGAGAAGACCCTTGCTCGTCGCTCGGAATAATTGAAAACGAATCAAAAGGAGCACGTGTCGTCGTCTCTACTTCTACTTCATCTATCCGACTTAACCGCGGTGCTTTTTGTTGTAAATCAACTAAAAAAGAAGACACCTTTTCCCCTTGCAAAATGATATACACACCGTCTAAATTGTTTTGAACCGTTCCGTTCAGCTCGTATTTTTTTGCTAAATTCGCAACAAATGGTCGAAAACCGACACCTTGCACGCGACCGCGAACGATTATTTTAGTTGTTGTAACTGTTCGTATTTGGCGTTGATCCATTGTATCCACTCATCCATTCCTTCACCTGTCGTAGCAGATAATGTTAGTAACGTTGAATCTGGATTAATCGCTGCTAAATCATGTTTTGCTTCTTCTACACTAAAATTTAAATATGGCAATAAATCGATTTTATTGATAATAACCATTTCCGTGCGGCGGAACATCACTGGATATTTCGGAATTTTATCATTTCCTTCTGGCACACTTAAAATCGCAATTTTATGATCTTGTCCTAAATCGTAACTAGATGGGCATACTAAATTCCCAACATTTTCAATAAACAAAATATCGATTTTTGTTAAATCAAATTCTGGCAATGTTTTTGCGACCATTCGTGCATCTAAATGACAACCACCGTTCGTATTAATTTGAATCGCTTTTGCTCCGAGAGCGCGAATTCGGTCGGCATCACGTTCTGTTGCTAAATCCCCTTCAATAACGCCAATGTGATATTGACCTGCTAAACGTTCAATCGTTTTTTCTAAAATCGTTGTTTTCCCAGCACCTGGTGAACTCATCATATTAATGACAAGTGTTTTAGATTGTTGAAATTGTTGTCGGTTGTACATAGCAGCTGTATTGTTGCTTTCTAATACGTCCGCTCCTAACGAAATTTTCACGTTGCTTAGCTCCCTTCATACGTTTCAATACGTAGCGTTTCCCCGCTCGTTAATTTTCCAGTTGGCAAATGACAAGATGGACAAAGCGCTAATTTTTGCTCTGGGACATACGTCGTTCCACACATGACGCATTGTGCATGCGCTTTTTCCATCGTAATCGTTAACGTTGCATCTTTTTGAATAAGCGGAATATCTTGCCCTTTATACACATCAAAAGCAAGCCTTAATGCATCTGGTAACGCATTGCTTAATTCCCCAACTGTTAACTCAATCGAATCAATGCGCGTAAACCCGCGCTTCGTTGCATCTTGTACTACTAAATCTAATAAATCTCCCATTAACGCCATTTCATGCATGTCGCCTCATCCTTTTTCCCGAATTCCCATACACGTTTTACCGTTCCGTTCTGACATCGGGATGTGATTTCCTGTTAACGCATCTTCTAATGTATAAGTCGTATCGCAATTCATACAGCGAAACGTTTCGTTATAACTCATGAAATGAAGATGATGCTTGCACGAAGGACACGCAGCATCCACGATACAAACATCATCTTGCTGTTTATACAAATAATACAATTTCCCGTCTTGGTAAAAATTCGTGACTCCGTCGCGAGCAGCTTCCATCGAAACGGGAACTTCTACCCACGTATACCCAGAATAATCTTCCACGACACGATTCACTTTCTCGATATCGTCTTCAATAAAAGGCATGAACAACTCTTTCGTCGTTTGCAAAAAACCTTTTTGCATTTCTTTTAAAAAATCCGAGCGTTTCACTTTTTATCCCCCCACTCTTCGACTTTTTGCTTCACTAAATCGACGAGCGTTGGTATTTGTTTTCGTACCGAATCACTAATCCCGACACCAAAATCTAACACTTCCGGTTGTACGCCGAACATAATCATATGTTCTGGAAGTTTTTCTAACAATTGCGCAGCACCGAGCACTTCTTGGAAACCAATTTGATGAATCGACATTTTAATGCCGTAATACGCTGGGATTTCATCGCGTTCTAATACGATCACTTCCCCAGGCTCTTTTCCTGCATTAATCGCATCCAAAATAATTAAATGATTCGTTTCTTCAATAGGACCGAGCAACCGCATTCCATCGGTTGCTCCTTCCATAATGGTCACATTCGAAAACTCTTTTAATGCTTTTTCGACGTACGCTAATACATGTACGCCAATTCCTTCATCTGAATAAATCGTATTTCCGATTCCGAGAACGGTAATGTCATTAGGCATGTTTTTTCGCACCGTCCATTTCTTCTTTCGCTTCCGTAGGAGCATGTTCTGTTTCGTTTTTATAGCCAGTAAAAATCGAAGACATCGTACCGTTACGGCTTAACCAATCTTCACGGAATGCCATGTATACGTGAATCACGACAAATACCATAAAGCCCCACGCAACAAGGTGATGCCAAGAGCGAACGAGGAAACTATCTCCAAAAATATACGGCACCCACATAAACATTTTTCCTAATACGGATTCTGGTTGTGGCTCGAAGTATAAGAAATACCCGGTAAAGACAACGATAATCGAACCAAGACCGATAAAAATCCAGTAACTTAATTCTGCTAATGGGTTATGTCCTAGGTAATGTTTCTTTTTATTCGGTAAAAATAAATAGTATTTTAACGTTTCAAATACGCCCGCCCAGAATGATTTTTTTAGTGGATTCGAACGAGCAAATTTGTTCCCTTTATATACCCAGTACCAACGAATAAGTAAGTTAATCGTAAATAAGAAAGCCGTGTAAAAATGCACGTTACGCACGTATCCAAGTAAATACGAATAATACGCTTCTTCTGGAACAGTCGGGCTTACAAACGGACGACCAATATAAATACCGGTAGCGAATAACACAAAAATACAAAGCGCATTAATCCAGTGAAACGCACGTACGGGAAATTCCCATACGTATGTTTTTCCGTTGACTGCTTTTGCTTCTCTGGACATATGACTTGGGTCAAACTTTTCCGCCCGATTTGACATGGTACCCCCTCCTAACCTAAACGAATTTGCGTCGTTTGTTTATTTTCTGTATCCGTTAAATGAACCGCACATGCTAAACAAGGGTCAAAGGAATGAACGACACGTAAAATTTCTAACGGTTGATCCGGAATCGCAATCGGTGTTCCTTGTAACGATGCTTCGTATGCGCCAATTTGTCCTTTATGGTCAATCGGAGATGCGTTCCATGTTGTCGGTACGACTGCTTGATAGTTCGTTGTTTTTCCGTCTTCAATGGTAATCCAATGTCCTAATGCTCCGCGTGGCGCTTCTATCCAGCCCACACCTTTTGCTTTTTTCGGCCATGAGCTTGGCTCCCATTTTGTCCGGTCAAACGTTACTTGGTCACCACTTTTAATGTTTTCTAACAGTTCTTTCATATCGTCTTTCATCCAACCAACGGTAATTCCCGCTTCTAATCCACGCGCAAGTGTCCGACCGATGGCAGATTGTAACGCAGAAATTGGCACGTCCAATTGTTTTAACGCTCTATCGACCGTATCCACATAAACATCTTTTTTCGCTGCATATCCGACTAACAAGCGAGCAAGTGGACCTGTCTCCATCGGATGCTCTTTCCAACGTGGCGATTTGATCCAACTATATTTTTTATCCATATCTAAGTTTTTGTACGGTGCTTTTGGACCGCTATATTTTAACGTCGTTTCCCCTTCCCATGGATGACGGCCGCCTGTTCCTTTTCCGTCATAGGTATACCAAGAATGGTCTACATATTCTTGTACTTGGTTCGGGTCACGTGGGTCTACGTCTAAAATTTCATTTAAGTTTCCGTTTAAAATAACACCGCGTGGAATTCGATATTTACTAACGTCGCGAATGTCGCCACCTTTTGCAAAATCACCGTATACAAGGTAGTTATTTAACCCACCACCATGAAGCCAGTCTTTATAAAACGACCCGATTGCTAACACGTCTGGTACGTATACTTTATTGACAAATTCATACGCTTCATCAATGATGCGCTGCACGTGCATTAATTTCTCCGCATGAATAGCATTATCGCTATTAATATCAATCGGTGTTGCCATTCCACCTACAACATAGTGTGGATGTGGGTTTTTCCCACCAAAAATCGTTTGTACTTTAACGATTTCTTTTTGCCAATCTAACGCTTCTAAATAATGCGCAACTGCCATTAAGTTTACTTCTGGTGGAAGTTTATACGTCGGATGTCCCCAATAGCCATTTGCAAAAATACCGAGCTGTCCGCTATCTACGACACGTTGTACTTTTGCTTGGATATCTTTAAAATAACCAGGCGATGATTTTGGCCAATCCGAAATGGATTGCGCGATCCGTGACGTTTCATTTGGATCTGCTTTTAATGCACTCAACACGTCCACCCAGTCAAAGGCATGTAAATGATAAAAATGCACGACATGGTCATGAATCATAACAGCTTGGTTCATTAAGTCACGAATTAAATGGGCGTTTTTCGGAATTTTAATATCTAACGCATCTTCAACGGAACGAATCGCCGCTAATGCGTGCGTCGATGTACATACGCCACAAATACGTTGCATGTATGCCCAAACATCACGTGGGTCGCGGTCTTGTACAATAACTTCTAATCCACGAACCGCTGTTCCTGAACTATATGCTTTTTGAATCACACCATCTTGAATATCCGCCTCAATACGTAAATGCCCTTCAATACGTGTTACTGGATCTACTACAATACGTTCTGCCATCGTTATTCGTCCTCTCTAGTTTCATCTTGTTTTGTTTGTTTCTTTTTATTCACTGCCGTAAGCGCCGCATGCCCTGCTACGCCGACTGCTGCAGCTGCGGTTGCATATAAACCAATTTCTTCTGGATTAATCGTCGTTTGTGTTCCTGGAACTTTTGCCACACGTTCAAAAAATGGCCCGTTATCCCAGAAGTTTTTCTCCGAACATCCGATACATGGGTTTCCAGATTGAATCGGATAACTCACCCCGCCATTCCAACGCATTTCCGCACAGGAGTTGTACGTTGTTGGCCCTTTACAACCTACTTTATATAAGCAATATCCTTGTTTTGCCCCTTCATCATCAAAGCTTTCTGCGAACAGTCCCGCATCAAAATAAGCACGACGGTTACATTTATCGTGAATACGATGACGATAAAACGCTTTCGGACGACCTTGTGCATCTTGTTCTGGCAAACGATCAAACGTAATAATGTGCGCTAATACACCGGTAATCACTTCCCCAATCGGCGGACAACCTGGAACTAATAGTACTGGTTTATCTTTTACTACTTCTGTAATCGGCATCGCACCGGTTGGATTTGGCCCTGCAGCAGGAATCCCGCCCCACGCCGAACAACTACCGTACGCAATGACTGCTTTTGCATTTTTCACCGTATCGATTAAAATTTGTTTCCCGGAATGACCACCAATCATCACGTACTCATCGAGTTGCGTAATACTCCCTTCTACCGCAACGATATATTCACCGGGATAATTTTGAATCACATCTTCCTTTGCTTGCTCTACTTGCATACCGCTAGCTGCTGATAATGCTTCTGAGTATTCTAACGAAATCATATCGAATAACAGACTTTCCACACTCGGATGAGAAGAACGGATAAACGATTCCGTACAGCCCGTACAGTCTTGGAATTGAAGCCAAATGACTGGTACACGTTTTTTCGTTTCCATCGCTTTTACTACTTTATTTGTATCCGAAAAATTCAATCCCATCGTTGCTGCTAATGCTGTACACATTTTAATAAAATCACGACGAGAAAATCCGCGTTCTAATACGGACTGATAAATAGTTTTTTCTTTTTCCGCTATTTTCGTCATTTTTTCCACTCCTTTAGTCAATCAGTTGCCCTTCGTTTTTGTTTGCTTTTAACCGTTTGCGATACACCCATCTCGATAAGGTTAGGCTCACTTCATAAAGAAAAAGTAAAGGAATAATAACTAAAAAGTCAGAGATAAAATCAGGTGGTGAAACAACAACCCCAACGACAACGAGAATAAAGTACGCATATTTTCGGTTTTTTTGTAAAAATACTGGATTGATCAAGCCCATGCTCGTTAAAAACATAATAACTAGAGGAAGTTCAAACAAAATACCAAACGGCAACGTCATATTTAATAGAAATTTAAAATATTTTTCTGTCGTAAACATCGTCTCGAACATTTCTCCGCTTAACGACATAAGAAAATTCATTACAGTTGGGAACACGACAAAATAACCAAAAGATAATCCACCTATAAATAAGAAAAATAAGGCTGGAACATACGTTAACGTTACTTTTTGTTCTTTTGGTCGTAAAGCTGGTTTGACAAATAACCAAATTTGCAACGCTAATACAGGAATCGTACACGTCACCGCAAATAAAGTCATAATCATCAAATACACCCATAACACATCAGTTGGTCCTAAAATGGTCAATTTATCTTCTATATCTTTTACGAAAAATTCGTATAAATCTTTTGCATAAAAGGAACCAATAATGAAAAATATAATAAGTGAACCGAGCGTAATAAAAAGACGTTTCCGTAATTCTTCTAAATGCTCGATTAAAGTCATATCTTTTTCTTCCATCGGAAAGCCCCTTACCTGTTACGACTGATTCGTTTGATCTTTTTGTTCAGTCGATTCTACTTGTGCTTCTTTTTTTACTTCTGGTGTTTCTAATGCTTGTTTAATTTCTTCTTTTTCACTTGATACGGACTTTTTAAATTCCCGGAATGTAGAACCGACAGCACGCCCTAGTTCTGGTAATTTACTTGGACCAAAGATAATTAATGCTAGAATGATAATTAAAATTAACCCTGGTACACCGATGTTTTGCATGTATAAACACCCTTTCTTTATTTTTTCTCTTCTTCGTCTTTACTTAGCTCACGAGCACTATTTTTAAACTCTTTTAACGTTTCACCTGTTGCTCGTCCAATCTCAGGTAACTTTTTCGGACCAAATATTATAAGGGCAATAATTACGATTAAAATTAAACCAGGCACGCCAATATTCATCATCACTAGAGTCCTCCCTCAGTACTTTTTTAAAAAAGCATTTTTTATCAAGGCTATTATAAATCGTTTTTATAGGAGTAAAGTAATTATCACAAAATGTTCATAAAATAGTCTAATTTTTGGTGTATTTTAGTATATTGATATACTTTTTACACTATCAACACGTTGTTTATATGGTTGAAAAAAGCCTTGTTATCGTGTTTTTTACCCTTTTTATTTCCTTTGAAAACATAATGAAAATTAATTTTTTAAGAAAGTTTTATTTGCAGTGAAAATAAATTTTTACATAAAAAAAGATTCCTAACGTCATCATTAGGAATCTTTCAAAATGACAAATGGAGCAGTACTTTCTCCATTAGGCAGATTTATTTTTTTTCTTGTCGCCTTTTTTATCTTCTTTCGCTTTTGCGTTTTTCTTTTTGTCGTCTTTTTTCACGTCTTTTGCTTTAGTATCTTTCTTTTTGTTATCTTTTCCTTTGGCATCTTTTTTCTTACTATCTTTTTTATCTTCTTTATCGAATTTTTTCAAAAACTCTTTCACATCTTTTTCTGCTTCTTTCTTTGTTTTACCATAACGTTCTTGAACGGCACCAACAAACTTATCGAATTTTCCATCAATCACTTTGAAATCATCTTTCGTTAATTTTCCCCATTTTTCTTTTGCTTCACCTTTTATTTGTTTCCATTTACCTTTTGCGATATTTTTACTCATGTAAAATTCCTCCTTCTCTCCTAAAGATACTCTACCCTAATTTTTTTCTAGTAAACATTTACAAAAATGTTTGAACTTTATTCTTTGTGGTAAACCTATAATGAAATAAAAATTCGTAACCCCTTGAATCAAACAACTCAACTGGTTGCGAAGAAAAAAGAAAGAGGAGATGTGTTACATGAAACCTACAGTTCCTAATTCACCGATTCTTCGATTAAGAGATGAGTTTGACAAAATGTTTACGAAAGTATTTGATGAGCCGTTTCTTTCAGGTGATTTTTTCAACGAAAACAATCGTTTTTCCCCAATGACCAATATTGAAGAAACGTCAGAAACATTTATTGCCGAAGTTGAGATTCCAGGAATGAGCACTAACGACATTGAAATTGAAGTAAGTGGAAATCAATTAATCGTTCGGGGTGAACAAAAAACAGAAACAAAAGATGAACAAAAAAATTACATCCACATTGAACGTTCTTACGGATCTTTCCAACGTGCATTTACATTACCAGACAATGCCGATAAAGATGCCATCACTGCTAAAAGTGATAAAGGAGTACTGTACATTACTATCCCTAAAAAACAAAAAGATAACGCTCGTAAAATTGAAATCAAGGAAGAAAACGAGTAAACTATATGACTCACTAGCTCAGAGCTAGTGAGTTTTTTTATTTTCGAAAAAATTCTAGTTTTTTTATTTTTAAATTGTTATGTTACAATAGGATAACGATTTTTAAAAGAAACTGGGATAAAGGAAGGCTTTTAACAATGGATATACTTTCATTATTACAAACGATTAATTCTTTTTTATGGAATTACGTACTCTTATTTTTATTATTAGGAACCGGGATTTTATTTACAATTCGTCTCCGTTTTATTCAAATTCGTAGACTACCAATGATGGTCAAGCATATATATAGTGGGTTTGTTTCCAAAAAGAAAAAAGTAGGAGATGGCATTTCCTCGTTCCAAGCATTATCAACCGCAGTAGCGGCCCAAGTTGGAACAGGAAACTTAGCCGGGGTTGCTACCGCGATTGCGTTCGGGGGACCGGGGGCCATTTTTTGGATGTGGGTTAGTGCTTTTTTTGGGATGGGAACCATTTTTGCAGAAGCGGTACTTGCGCAAAAATTCCGTCAAAAAGTAGATGGTCAACTGACAGGTGGACCGGCTTACTACATTCGCCACGGGTTAGGAAATAAATATTTAGCAGGATTTTTTGCTATTTCTGTCATTATTGCTTTAGGTTTTATCGGCAACATGGTGCAATCCAACTCGATTGGAGAGGCGTTTTATAAAGCATTTCATGTTCCCAAAATAGCTGTCGGTATTATCGTCGCAACATTGATTGGACTTGTCATTGTTGGCGGTATCCGCCGTATTTCTGTTTTTGCGGAGCGAGTTGTACCAATGATGGCACTTTTATATATTGCAGGAAGCGTCGTCATTTTAGTCATATATAGCGACCAATTCATTCCGACATTTCAATTAATTTTTGAAGCAGCTTTTACTCCGCAATCCGCAACAGGTGGATTTATCGGAGCAACGGTCAAAGAAGCCATTCGCTACGGATTCGCCCGTGGTCTTTTTTCGAATGAAGCCGGCATGGGATCTACCCCGCATGCGCATGCATTAGCAAAAGTAAAACACCCGGCAGAACAAGGAATGGTTGCCATTATGGGTGTCATTATTGATACCTTTATTATTTGTACGATGACAGCGCTCGTTATTTTAAGTACTGGCGCGTATACATCTGGTAAAAAAGGTATTGACTTAACGCAAGAAGCATTTACGTTAGGACTTGGCTCTTTCGGTTACCCATTTATTGCGATTTGCTTATTATTCTTTGCATTTACGACTATTTTAGGTTGGTATTTCTTCGGAGAAGTGAATGTGAAATATTTATTTGGCACACGCTTCATCCCAATATACCGCGTGTTCGTTTTATCTTTTATCGTACTTGGCACTACTTTACAAGTACCAGTCGTATGGGAATTAGCCGATTTATTTAATGGCTTAATGGTGATTCCAAACTTACTTGCTTTACTAGGGCTAATCTCTATCGTCATGAAAACATTCCATGACTTTGAACAAACAAATAAATAACCGAATAAAACCATCTTCTTTTCATTAGACAGAAGATGGTTTTTTATGTAAAATGATAGATGGTAGAAAGCTATTCCGTTCATAGCAGAAAAAGGAGACGAAAAAAATGAAAAAACCAGTTTGTCCACATTGTAAAACGACCGTTTATCCTTCCTTAAGCTATCGAAAAAAGAGTAGTGTATTGGTATAATCCCAGTCATTTTTTCCTTGCCTACTACACTTGTCTTTATGTTTCTTCCTTTCATTTTGCTAGCAATTTGGTTCCTTTATCCATTATTTCTTTCCTATCCCAGAACATACGAGCATCCTTTTTGAAACAAAAAAATTCTTTTTAGTACATGAATAGAAGGGGGAGAAAGATATGTGGTTAGATTTTCTTATAAACCTTTGTTATAGCTATTGGGAATCCAAAGATGATCATAGCTATTACTTTTCAAAAAAAGATATGGTTGCTAATCTGAAATGGGTGACAGAACAGAAGTGGGCGAAAAAGCCGACTTTTGAACACGTGCTTACTCACTGCAAACCGATGCGTGAAATTGCTGGTTACTATCGCCATCATGTCGTTCTTACACACACATCGGAACAAGAAAAATTAAAACAAGACCTTCTCGGATTTTATGAAAAAAATCGGTTGCATTGGATGCTAAAAAAAGATTAACTTGATTGCCATGACGAGGACCATCACAAACAATGCAGCTTTGATCCATTTTTCACCTTTAGTGATCGTTAATTGACTACCAACATAAGCGCCTAATCCATTTCCAATCGCAAGCATCATACCTAATCCCCAATTAACTTGTCCGTGCCAAATAAAGACAAACAGCGATAAAAAAATAAACAGCCCTACAATAACTACCTTTAACACATTACTGTCAAAAAGGGACATCCGAAATACTGCCGTTAACGCAAGCAAAATGAAAAAGCCAACGCCGACTTGAATAAATCCACCGTACATTCCAATCAGAAAAAACACACCAAACCCAATCATTTTTTGCATGTTCGTATATGCGTTCCAATCAACCGATTTTAATCGTTCTTTCGGAATCGGCTTCCATACTAAAAAAATCATCGTCACAACCATAACAAATGCTAAAATAAGTTGAAACAGTTGGTCAGTCATATTCACTGCAATCATCGCACCGAGCAACGAACCGACAACAGCTGGAATACTTAAATACAACGCAACTTTCGGATTAACATATCCTTTTCGGTAAAAATTTGCCGTAGCGGTTACGTTTTGTACTAAAATTCCAATACGGTTTGTCCCATTTGCTACGGCAGCTGGCAGTCCTAAAAAAATAAGCATCGGTAACGTTAACATTGAACCTCCCGCTGCAAGCACATTAATCACACCGGCAATAAAGCCAATTGCTAACACTAACCCAAACTGTAGCAGATCCATTATTATGTCTCCTTCTGTTCCATTCTTCTATTTATACTACCATTTACTGCTAGAAAGAAATACCCTTACATCGCGATTTTGGCTATAAAAGGAACATAATGAAGCTACTTTTCCCGGGAAATTTTTTGGATGGTATAACGAAAAAAACCGTTATCTACATAAGATAAACGGCTTCTTGAGTATGATTTCCACTATATTGTTTTGGTTCCATCATAAGCGTTTTGACTAGTTGTAAATAGTCGGTGCTCTGTTCAACATCCTCTATAGAAGGATGAAACGTATACACGCGATTTTCTAACAAAGAAACTATATTCATTTGTTCTGGTAATTTTTCAAAAGCTTCATACAGACAAACAACCATCATTTTATATAACAAATCGATTTGTTCCTCATTTGCAGATACAATATATTTTTTAACGAGAAAAGAAGACGCTGTTCATTCCATTACATCTACAAATATCTTCATTTTCATTTGTAGCGCTTCATGATTCACGCTAACCGGTTCTAAAAAAAGAACAGGTGGTGTGGCATCGTTTTTCTGTACTAGTTGAACAAATTGTTGTGTTATATTTGCTGCTACGTCGTAATAGTGAATTTTCGAATCAAAAAAGGTAGTTGGAATGATATAAAACAGTTTCATCATAAACTTTACTAGATCATCGGCAGAGCTAGACTTTTTATAATGATAGCGAAGCACCCTATGAATAATGGACTGAACGAACGACTGCCAACGAACTGGATGTCTCTTTTTCAATATATATGTATGATAAAACTGAGAGGGATTTTCTAAAAAAGGAACTAATTGATCATCCGTTAACGTTCGTATTTGTACATAAGGTTCAATCATTTTCCTCACTCCTACTTACCAATTTTGTATTTAAAAAATACCACACTACTTAGCAGCCGATTGTAAAAAGTCTTCTGCGAATTTTTCGCATCTTTCTACCTCTTCTTCTTCTGGAAATAATTCCATTTTCAATCTCTCTATCGGTACCGTTGCACCGCTTTCTACTAACTTATCTTGTAACAAATCCACAGCTCCGCAAAACGCTGGATACCCAGTATCACCAAATCCAAATGCAACCGCATGTTTTCCTGTTAAATCGATGGTTTCCAATCCATCATAAAAGTCAAGAAAATCATCTGGTAAATCACCGTCGCCCCATGTATACGCACCAAGTAAAATCCGGTCATATTCCTGTAATATTTCTACTTCTGGACTATCCATGATATCTATTGTTGTCACATCTTCTCCGTGTTCTTTTAATAGTTTAGAGAAAAAAGGAATATGTGGCAATTGTCAAAGGTAAATCGGACTGAACTAGAAAAGATTTAGAATCACTTGTGAAGGCATATGAAAGTTTACTAGAAAAAAAGAATGATTAAAAAAATCGTTTGTTATAGTGAATTATGTGGTAGATGTTTATTTAAGGAGGTATTTTATGAAAGAATCTAATAAAGAATGGATATATATACTTTGTTTGTTTGTATTAACTTTGTTGGTTTTTATTGAAAGTATTTCGGTAAGCGTCAAGGCAATAATTAGTATAACGATTTTTGTATTTGTGATTATTTTGAAGTTCTTTGTTAAAAATAAGGAGAGGTAGCTATATTGTTGAAAAATTCAAAGATAGTATTGCGTTTTATGTCGTTATTGCTTGTGTTTTCTATGAGTGTCATTCCATTAAATCAAGCTTATGCTTCAGAAGATTTAATTTATTAGCAACAATCGTCGCAATTTCTTCTGTATTTCCACCCATATTTGCAAAAATAATGACTTTTTTTTACATATTTTTTCTCCCTAAAATAACGCTCATCTTCCACCCGAAAAGATATGGATCCTTTCCGTGATGGATAGATGAACGTGTCCCTATATTTGTCTATTTCACAAAAGGGACCAATGATAACTATCTATGCACAATTAAAGGGAATTGGATTCTGATAAACTATTTCGATAATATTGATAATGAATATCAATATTAAAAGTTTTTCTGTTTTTTAAAAATTTCTTGCTTTTTACTCCCTCTTTCTTAGAAAATAAAGAATAGAACGCTTGAAAAAGGAGTAACAACCAATGCAAATTTCAAATTCAGATAATAAACGATTTCTTATTCCGATGAAAAATGTGATAACAGAATATCAAATGATGGAAGATGGTGATAAAGTCGCGATTGGCCTTTCTGGCGGAAAAGATAGTACAACGCTCCTTTATCTCCTTACTGCGTTGCAAAAGAAAATGAAAATAAAATTCGAGATTGTACCTATTTCTTTAATGCTTGGATTTGAGGGTGTCGATTTTACAGAAATGAAACAGTTCGTAGAAAGTTTAGGGCACACGTTATATGTACAAGAAACGAACATAAGCGAAGTGGTGTTTAATATTCGAAAAGAAAAAAATCCGTGCTCTTTATGCGCTAACATGCGACGCGGTTCGTTATACTCACTTGCAAAAGAACTCGGTTGTAACAAAGTAGCGCTCGGTCATCATTTAGATGACGGAATGGAAACATTTTTTATGAATTTATTGTTTAATGGAAAAATCGGTTCTTTCCAACCAGTGACCTATTTAAATCGCATGGATATTACATTAATTCGTCCGATGATTGCCATTGAAGAAAAACAAATTATCCAATTTGTGCAATCTAAAAATTTGCCAATTGTCCATAATCCATGTCCTGCGGATAAAAAGACAAAGCGAGAAGAAACGAAACAATTAATCGAAACATTAAGCGAACAATATCCGGACTTACGCCAAAAATTTTATCGTGCGATACGGAACGTCCAATTACGTGACACATGGAATGTCGAAAAATAAAAAAATCTTCCTCTGCGATGTTCTCGCAGAAGGAAGATTTCTTTATATACAATCAGCACAAATCGGTCGTTCCATCAGTTGTTTTATTTGATCGCTTTCTGTCGTTTGACCAAGCGCCCACATTAACTTTGGAACAATGGCTTCTGTATTCATATTCCCTGTTAAAATAACATTCATCTTTGCCACTTTTTTCCCCACTTCATATGTTTCTAAATGTTCCCCTTCTTCTAAACATTGTGTCGTAATGACAACTGCCATCTTCGCTTCGATTAATTTTGTTACTTTTTGCAATAAGTTTCGTCCTTTAAATGGTAATCCCCCATTTCCGAAACTTTCAATAATGACGCCTTTATACAAAGACGGCAAGAAATCGATTAATTCTTCTTTCACACCAGGGTGTAATTTTAGGACGAATACATCGGGACAAAGCGATATCTGTACTTGAAATGGCGCGGATGATTTCTCTTCACGAAAAGACGGATCATACACAATGTTTCCGTTCACTATTTTCCCAACGTCTTGTGCATTCACACTTTCAAACGCATCAAAACTTTTCGTTCTCATCTTCATTGCCCGGGTACCGCGAATAATTCGTCCATGAAAAACGACATAAACACCAGGAACACCGTGTGCAGCAAACGTAAAAGCATCTGCTACATTTCTTTTCGCATCCGTTCCCGGCTCTCCAATCGGAATTTGGGACCCCGTTAACACGACTGGTTTTCCGAGACCTTGAAGCATATAGGATAACGCAGCAGAGGTATACGCCATCGTATCCGTACCATGTGTTATAACAAACCCATCGTATATGCTATACGATTGTTCAATTGTTTTCGCGATTAACTGCCAATCTTCTGGTTGCATATTCGTACTATCTATATTCATAACAGAACGCGCATCGACCACTATATCTTCTAATGGTTCTTCTACTAATGCTAATAAATCATCAGGCGTTAACGTTGGTGCAAAACCCTGTTTATTTTCATTTGTTGAAGCAATCGTTCCACCGGTTGTAATAAGTAATATTTTTTTCATTTTCGCCCACCTCCATATTTTGTAGTAAAAAACCGTTATTCTTCTTAGTAGTATCGTTTCTTTTATTATAAATAAATGACATGGACTGATTATTCAAACGTATATTCCTATTATTTTAATTTTACCCGAATACTATATAATGGAATATATAGGTAGTTATGTTTAAAGAAAGGTAAAATCTATGTCTAAAGAAGAAAAACAAATCGGTTGGTTCATCTTTTTTATCCCATTCGTTTCGGGACTTTCTGCTTTTAGTCTAAACATACCAGAAGAAAGAATACAATTTTTTATACATTTGCTACAGTCTCCCCATTTTTCTATTACTCTTTTATTTAATCAAAATTAAAAAAATTGCACCTTTTTGGTCTTTTTCAATCGGTATAATACTTTGGTTTATACTAACGGCTCTTTTATTACGTGATTTCTTTAGGAACGTTTCCTTATTCATTTTTTGCTGTTTATTAATCGGTATTATTGCATTGATTCATACGGGAAAAGGTGCACCTTAAACAAGCAAATCATCATCCCTTATTCGTCCAAAAAAAAGACTACACCGCTCGTATGGTGTAGTCTACCTATTTAATTTCAATCTTATTGATTGGTTGTCCTTTTGTCCATGTTAGTTCTAGTTCAAACGTATATTTTTTCAACTCTTCTTTATATTTTACTTCTGCTTTTACGATATCTGCTGGTGTTACTTTTATTTCTTCGTTGTTATGAATCATTGTAAAGGTGCCGTCCGTTTTTAGTTTCGTAGAGATAGTATCAAGAAGTGCCGTTACTTCTTCTAACGTCATTTTCATTTTTTACTCCATAACTTTTCCTGATTGTTGTACTTCTCGCATTACAAACACCTCCCTTCCTATTCTTTTCCCCATTTTTCATCAAAAACACTAGAATACACGTGTATTCTAGTGTTTATACAAAGAAAACATGCAACGGTAAAGACCGTATTATTTATTCCTAATAAGAAGAATCTATCATAAATATAAACATGATGAAGAAAATAACAATAATATACAATGAAACTGAAATAATGCCTAACACTAAGCCTGCAATAGCTAAGCCTTTTCCACCCTGTTGCGTATTTTTGAGTTCTTTTAAGCTAATCGAAGAAAATACGATTCCAACAATCGCTATCAGAAATCCAAGGTAAGGAACTGTAATTCCAATTATACCTAAAATAAAACCAGTAATCGCTTTGCCATTTGTAATTGGATTGTCTTGTTTCCCCTCTTTTTGGTTAGAAGGATTGGGTTGCTGAATAGTTTGTTTTGGCGCCGTTGTTTGTTGCTTTGGTTGCTGGGCTACTGTATCCTTTGGAACTGCCGGTTGTGCTGATTGTTCTGTTGAGTTTTCTGATGGAACTATCGGTTGTACTGATTGTTCTGTTGGGTTTTCTGGTGTGACTGTCGGTTGTACTGATTGTTCTGTTGGGTTTTCTGGTGTGACTGTCGGTTGTACTGATTGTTCTGTTGGGTTTTCTGGTGTGACTGTCGGTTGTACTGATTGTTCTGTTGGGTTTTCTGGTGTGACTGTCGGTTGTACTGATTGTTCTGTTGGGTTTTCTGGTGTGACTGTCGGTTGTACTGATTGTTCTGTTGGGTTTTCTGGTGTGACTGTCGGTTGTACTGATTGTTCTGTTGGGTTTTCTGGTGTGACTGTCGGTTGTACTGATTGTTCTGTTGGGTTTTCTGGTGTGACTGTCGGTTGTACTGATTGTTCTGTTGGGTTTTCTGGTGTGACTGTCGGTTGTACTGATTGTTCTGTTGGGTTTTCTGGTGTGACTGTCGGTTGTACTGATTGTTCTGTTGGGTTTTCTGGTGTGACTGTCGGTTGTACTGATTGTTCTGTTGGGTTTTCTGGTGTGACTGTCGGTTGTACTGATTGTTCTGTTGGGTTTTCTGGTGTGACTGTCGGTTGTACTGANCTTCTACTTGTTTCACCGTTTCATTATTCTTTAGTTCCATTTCTTTTACAGGTTTTTCATGAGAAGAAAGTGTACTTTTTTTTTCTACAGAATGTTCATTTGTTCCATTTTCTTTTGGTTGGGAATCCGCTAATGGTTGATTTCCCTCTTCTAATTTCTTATCCATCACACACCATCCTTTTCCATTTTTCTTTTTTTAAGTCTTACCTTCTAAAGTATCACAATCAGTTTTTACCGTAAATACGTTTTTTTTCAATTGGACCTTTCGGCATGCAGGATTGTTTTATTCTGGGATTTCAATCCTAATAACTCGTCAAAATACGCTGTAAATTTCGATTCACCACTATATGTTAGCATCAAATAATCTACTGCACGCGTCATGCCAATATATAATAACGGTGCTTCCCGCTCCTGATTTTTTTCTAAAGCAAACGGCAAACTTTCGATGTTAATAATGAAGACTGCTTGAAAATCTAGTCCCTTACTACTCTCTAGTGTACAAATTTTTACTCGCCCATCGTCTTTTTGATAGTTTTGTTTCGACGTTTGGTTTTCTGTTAACCAATAAAAAGGAATATTCTCTTTCGTTAATTGCTTTTGCACAACGTTGATTACGTCTACTGTTTGCGTTCGTTTGACACGGTATAAAATAGCCATTTCATCATACGGTACTTTTCGTTCTTCCCGTAATTTTTTCATAAATAACACTGTTTTTTCCAATTCGTCTGCTGTATTTTTTCCTTTATACACAATTGGTTTGGCACCTTTTCGTTGGGTACTTTGCGGTGCAATAATTTCTTGCCCTTCAAACTCTGCTTTGACAATTTTATTTTGTAATACCGAGTGCTTTTGATAAAAGTCCCATGCAAATTTCACAATTTGTGCTGTATTACGATAATTAATTGATAATATTTTCGAACGACCACGGAAATCTAACCCCGTATCTTGTAAATAACTCGTTTTTCGTTTATAAATCGTTTGGGCCCGGTCTTCTACTAATAACATGGATTGCGTGTCTGGATTTAATACGTAGCTTACTAGCTTTAACCACTCTGGTTGAAAATCTTGTCCTTCATCAATTAAAATCGCATCGTATTGTGGTAAAATCGCTTCTTTTTTATCTAGTTTTTCTAATAAGAGTGGCAATTTCTTTTCGCTCGTTTTTAAATCTTTATATAACCAATCGTGGAAATGAGTTACGCGAATCGATGATGGCAATTGATGAACTTTTTCATTTGTCATGTCTACTAAATCTTCTGGTTCATTTAGTTTTGCTAGAATCATCCCTTCTATTGTTTTCGCTAGTGAAATATTATAACAGAGTACGAGAATCTTCCAATCAGGATGTTCTTTATGAAGCAATTTTACACGTGTCGTTAACACAAGTGTTTTCCCACTTCCTGCTACTCCGCGTAATAATCTATTTTTATCGCCAATTTGTCTTGCTAGTTTTTCTTGATGCAGATCCATCGCCTGAACATTATGTAAAGATAACAATAATTGATCGCGATAAGGCTTTTTCTCCACGGATGCCGAAATACGTACTTCCGGAAATAAGTGAAATCGTATGGCGTTTATCTCCTCATATGTTAATGGATTTTCTAACCGAAATGGCACACTAAACATATGAAATAATTTTTCAACTAATTGTTCAGCTGAAAAATGCTCCTTATCTGGGTCAATTTCATCGCGTGTTAATACGAAGTTTGGTTCCATCACGTCATATAGATCATTCGCTATGAATTGTTGTTGATCTAATCTAGTAAAAACGGCACCGTAGCCACATGGAAATTTTAAATTCCGACGATATTTTCCTTCATGTTGAATTAAATTAATGTCTTTTTTTAATTGATTCATAATCTGAAACATGTAGTCTCGCGCTTGTTTCAGCGGTGGCTTCACGTTCGCTAATTGTCCGCTGCTCGTACGAATAACCCATTCCTCATGATTTAGTTGATGCAATGTATTCAACGTATAGTCTTTGACTTCTAAAACAACAATCCCTAAATCCGGACCTATAATAACGAAATCAGGATGATATCCATGAATATCCGCTTCATAATAGACGATATAGTCATCATCTAAATATTGTTTTAACGTTTGGAAAAGTGTTCTTTCTCCTGCTGTCGCCTTTTTAGGAATCGACTCTGGCACAGTAATGGCCATTTGCTCACCCCAACATCTTCAATTTTTAGCATTATTTTATCATACTTCTTTCATTTTGTAGCCGTAATAGGTGAAAAATCCCACTTTTTAATCGTTGATTTCACATTTTTTAAAAATAAGTAGTGAAAGAAAAAAAGCTTTTCATATATAATAAAAAATAAGTCGAATTTCATAGAAAAAAGGAGTAATTATGAGAGTTGCACATCATTTACCTGCATTACATAACCTTAGACAATTTACGGGTCATCAAAAAGTAACCCAACACTATAGTGAAAAATTAACGAGTGGGGCGCGGATTAACAAAGCGTGTGATGATGCCGCAGGACTAGCGATTTCTGAAAAAATGCGCGGACAAATTCGCGGATTGCATCAAGCATCACGGAATATCCAAGATTCCATTTCCCTTGTGCAAACAGCAGAAGGGGCACTTCAAGAAATTCATTCCTTATTACAGCGCGGACGAGAGTTATCTGTCCAAGCTGCTAATGATACGAATACCACAAGCGACCGGGAACAAATTCAACAAGAAATCGAACAACTCATGCAAGAAGTAGATGGTATTTCCAATCGAACGGAATTTAATACATTGAAGTTATTACGCGGAACAGGCATTATCCCGCCAACTGGAACCGGAAGTTATCCGGGAGCAACAGATGGGTCTTTAGCAGATAAAGAGATGTTAACGAAAGCATTACAAAACTACATGCTTTCCGTTCCAGAACAATTAATTGACACATATTACGGTATTCATGCACGACCTAATACACCAATTGAAATTAGTTATCAAAACGATGCCCCAGGAGGAGCAGTTGCTTGGGTTTCTTCTTCTGTCAATACCGTAACGGGAGAAGCTTCTACTTTCAAAATGGTGCTAGATACCGCGGACTTTTTTAACGATACACCGTTATGGATTTCAAAGGACCGCATCGTTGCACATGAAATGGTGCATGCGGTAATGGGAGCAGCCGGCATAAATTTATTGTCGTCTGCTACGCCAACATGGTTTAAGGAAGGGACCGCGGAATATTTAGCTGGTGCAGATGAACGTTTAGCTGGAAGTATCGCAATTTTAGGTAGCGAACAAGCGGCAGTAGATGCCATTTCCTCGTCACCAAATACATCACATTTTTACTCCGCTTCTTATGCAGCGGTTAAATACTTAGATCACGTACTGAAAGCGAATGGGTCATCGTTAAAAAACGTGATGCAATCGCTCGCAGATGGTAGGTTAAAAGCGTTAGATACCGCATTAAAAGAAGTAACGAATGGTAGCGGAAACCAAGTATTTGCCGGAGGAACGACACAATTTCTAAATGACTATAAAGCAAACGGAGCAACGTTTATCCGAACGCAATTAGATCTTGATCCAAGTGATGGGGATAGCGACGGGGTTGGAAGTATTACTGGAAATACAAACGATGCAGATATTATTCCAGATGGAGACAGTGTGACATTTAGTGAGAACCCACTTACGTATTTTACGGTCAATTGGGCGAGTGATACAGGTTACACTCCTTCTGGTAGTCCATTCATGAGTATATTAATGAAAGAAATGAAACAAACAGCATCATTCGGAACACTTCGCTTTCAAATTGGTGCCAATACTGGTCAAACGATAGAAGCCTCGATTCGCAACATAGATCGTGCCTCTCTTGGGATAACGAACGTATTAGTGACATCTGCTCAAACAGCTGGAAGTGCTATTTCCACGTTTGATGATGCGATACAAATCGTTTCTACTGAGCGTGCGTCCTTAGGGGCATTGCAAAATCGGCTAGAACATGCCCTTTCTATTACAAATGCTAGCGAAGAACAAATGCAAATATCAGAAAGCCGCATTCGCGATGCAGATATCGCCAAAGAAATGATGGGCTATACGAAACATTCCCTCTTACTCCAAGCAGCACAAGGAATGCTCGCACAAGCCAACCAACAACCGAGTGCTATCTTACAATTATTACGCTAAAAAAGAGGCTGGGACATAACTAGCTTCAAACAATGCAAAAAGTGAAATTGAGCTCACTCCATTTCACCTTTTGCTATTTTTTTATATGAATCTTTATATCTTTTAGTTAATGGCCGTGAATTTCCGCATATTCACGGCCATTAATGCAAGACCCATTTCATTTTCAACCTTCGATTTTCCTCGGACAGAAAATCGAGTGAAACGCAAATTAGCCTTCAAGAATCCAAAAACTGGTTCTACGTCAATCTTACGTTGACGATAAATAGCCCCTGTTTTTTCTTCTGAAAGCTTCGCTCTCACATATTCTTTTTGCTGTTCCCATTTTTCATTCACCATTAATTTTCGGTTATTTCCTTCTTTTGCTTTTGTACAAGATGAACGAAGTGGGCAACTGGAACAATCTTCACACTCATAAACTTTAAACTCACGCTTGAAACCTAATGGATTTGTTCGCACAGAACGGTATTTAAATACAAGTTTTTGTTGGTTTGGACAAGTATACACGTCCATTTCTTCATCATAATCCCAGTTAGCTGTATGGAACTTGTTTTGTTTGTACTTTTTCTTCTTTTCTTTTACATACATGTTATAAGTGATTAAAGGTTCCCGTTTACGATTTGAAAGGATATCGTCATAATTTTGTTCACTACCGTATCCTGCATCTGCGACGATATGCTTTGGTAATTCGAAATAATATTGTTCGATTTCATTTAAAAATGGAATGAGTGTGCGTGTATCTGTTGGATTCGAAAAAATACTATAGGCAAGTGCATACTGACCTTCTGTTGCGACTTGGATATTATAACCAGGCTTTAATTGACCATTTTTCATATAATCATCTTTCATTCGCATAAATGTTGCATCATGATCGGTTTTGGAATAGCTATTACGCACGCCGAAAATTTCAAAGTCCCGTTCATATTTTTGTTTACGTACGGTATAGTCCACTAATTGTTTGTGGGCTTGTTTTGGAAACTTTCGTTCCCTTCTTAGCACTTTTCGTTCTGTCACATCTGACGATGCTTCAATTTTTTGATCATACTCAGAAACAACTTCATCCACTTTTTGAACCATTTGAGAGAGTTCTTCTATTGATAAATGTTCTTCACTTTCACGTTCAATTTCTGGTATGATTTCTTTCTCAAGCAGTTCATCGTATAGCTGGTTCGACTTTTCGATTAAACTGTTGTGATATTTTTCAATTGCTTTCTTCCAAACAAATGTAAATTTATTCGCATTCGCTTCAATCTTTGTGCCATCAATAAAAATCGCTTCTTGTTCAATCAACTTTTCTTCTACCAGCTGGCAGCGAAATTGGACGAAACACTGGCGAATTAATTCTTTTACTTCAGGATAAACACGAAAACGGTTGATGGTGCGATAGCTTGGTTCATAACCTTGAGCTAGCCACATCATACGAAGACTGTCTTTTAAAAGTGCTTCTATTTTACGCCCTGAAAAAACAGATTGCGTATAGGCACATAAGATAATTTTCAACATCATGCGTGGATGATAAGCAGGACAACCCGTATTTCGAAGAAATGGTTCGATCGCTTCTTCCGGAATACTTTCAATTAAATGATGGATGTGGAAGGCAATATCATTATTTTGAAGTTTTACTTCTACATTTAAAGGCAAAATTAATTGATTCATGTTATAATCTTTAAACATAAGGACACTTCTTTCTGTTTGAATTTTGTCTGGTAACTTAATTTTATCAGAAAGTGTCCTTTTTTTGATAAAAAAAAATAAAGCCAGTGAAATTTTACGTTGAGTAAAAATTTCACTGGCTTTTTCAGTTCAGAGGAGGGTTTTGTCCCAGCCTCTTTTTATTGACTAGTCCATTCATACATACTATAGTTATCTATTGAAATTAATTATCAATAGCAATGAAGTAGTGCTAAATTTTCTTCCGTACAAAATAAGTACGTAGATAAGTGTAACGTACATAGAAAGGAATGTATGTATGAATAATGCGTCCCAATTAACACAAACAAAAGGTTGGAAACGGTTTTGGTTTGTTCTGATTTTAGGTTCATTAACGGCGTTTGGTCCATTATCGATTGATATGTACTTACCTGCTTTTCCTACAGTCACAAATGACTTACAAACAACTCCCTCGCTCGTCCAATTGAGTTTAACGTTTTGTTTACTTGGACTTGCTGCTGGACAATTAATAATCGGGCCTTTAAGTGATATTCGCGGTCGACGTCAACCATTAATGATTGCAATGATTTTTTATGCTATCGCTTCTTTCTTTAGCGCCATTACAGCGAACATTTGGCTCTTTATCACATTACGGTTCGTTCAAGGCTTCACCGGTGCAGCTGGTATCGTTATTGCCCGAGCTATCGCGAGAGATTTATATACAGGAAAAGAACTAACGAAGTTTTTTGCGTTATTAATGTTAATTAACGGAGCCGCTCCTATTTTAGCTCCTATTATTGGCGGTTTCATTATATCTTACACTACTTGGAAAATGGTATTTATGATGTTAAGTATTTTTGGCATCTCTATGTTTTTTGGCGTAACATTTGGTGTACCAGAATCATTGCCACAAGAAAATCGCTCTTCTGGTGGGCTTATCACTACGTTACAAGCATTTAAAGAACTATTAAAAGACCGGGTATTTATCGGCTATGCGCTCACACAAGCATTTATTATGACAAGCATGTTTGCGTATATCTCCGGATCCCCTTTTGTTATCCAAAATATATACGGAGCATCAGCCCAAATTTTCAGTATTCTATTTGCTATTAATGGAGTTGGGATTATTGTTGCCACCCAATTAACCGGAAAATTAGTGGATCGCTATTCTGAATTAACGTTATTTTTCAGCGGTTTAATCGTTGCGGTAGCCGGAAGTGTACTATTAATTATTTCTGTTTTCTTCCAGTTATCTTTACTATATCTTTCTATTGCACTGTTTATTATCGTTTCTAGTGTTGGAATAGTATCGACTACTACTTTTTCGTTAGCGATGCAAAAACAAACGAAAAATGTCGGAAGTGCAGCTGCATTATTAGGATTATTTCCTTTTATCGGAGGGGCAATTGTAGCGCCGCTAGTAGGAATTGCTGGCGACGACACCGCTGTTCCGATGGCAATCATTATTTTTCTATTAAACGTAGGTAGTATCCTACTTTACTTTTTCCTTATTAAGAAAAAATAACACCCCTTCACGGAATGAAATTTCCATGAAGGGATGTATTATTATTTTAATCCTTCTTCTACTTCTTTCGCCATTTCAGCTGTTGAAACAAGTCCTCCACCTGATAAGTACCAGTAGTTTGCATCTAAATAAACAACATTATCATTTTTATATGCATTGGTTGTTTTCACAATATCATTTTCTACTACTCGTTTTGCGGATGATTCGCCACCTACAACAGCACCGCGGTCAATCACAAATAAATAATCTGGATTTTTTTCTGCAATGTATTCAAATGAAATACTTTGACCGTGTCGTGATTCTTCAATATTCTCATCTACTGGTTTGATGCCAAATTCGTTATGAATAATACCAAAACGAGAATTTGGACCATATGCGCTTACTGTTCCATCATTCGCTAGCACGATTAATGCTTTTTCATCTAATTTACTAGCTTTTTCATTTAACTTTTTCACGGAATCTTCTACTTTCGCTACTTCTTTTTCTGCTTCTGCTTCTTTTCCGAAGATTTCACCTAATGTTGTCATGTTTTCTTTAAATGATTTCATGTAATTATTTGTATCTAATTCCATATACACAGTAGGAGCAATTTTGCTAAATTCTTCGTATAATTCTGCTTGTCTTGCTGAAATAATAATCAAATCCGGGCTTACTTCACTCAATTTTTCAAAATCAGGTTCTTTTAAACTACCAACATTTGCATATTTTTTGTCTGCAAATTTTTCAAGATATGGCGGAACAGTAGCTTGTGGTACCGCTACTACATCAGTTCCTAATTGATCCAGAGAATCAAGGATACCAAAATCAAACGCAACTACCTTTTCTGGGTTTTTCTTTAGTTCTGTTTCCCCAAGTTTATGCGTGATTGTAACTTTTTCTTCTTTTTTACTTTCTGATGATTTTTCTTCTTCCTTTGTTGAACTACAAGCGACAGCAAAAATAGAGACAATCGCTACAACAAAAAGTAAAGATAATTTTTTCCACATATGTATCACCTCATTTATTTTTTCATTTCTAACGTTAGAAATTTTTATCCCTAATGAACGGACAGTAAAATCCCCATTCAATACGTTGATTCAAATAGCCATTTTACTGCCCGTAAAGAGGGAGTTATAAACATTCTTTACGAAAAATAAACACAAATTTTTTGATTATTTATATCTTCAATTTGCATATCCATATCATAAATTTCTTTTAATACTTCCGATTGAATCATCGCATCCGTCGGCCCTTCGCTAATAATCTGGCCATTTTTTAACGCAACAATATAGTCTGAATAACAAGAAGCAAAATTAATATCATGAATAACAATCACGATTGTTTTTCCTAAATCATCGACTAATCTTCTCAACACTTTCATGATTTGGACAGAATGCTTCATATCTAAATTATTAAGTGGCTCATCTAGTAAAATATATTCTGTATCTTGCGCTAACACCATTGCGATATAAGCACGCTGTCTTTGCCCACCACTTAATTGATCTAAAAATTTATTTTCCATATCACGAAGTTCCATATAATCAATCGCACGGTCAATAAATGCATGGTCTTCTTTCGTTAATCGGCCTTGCGAATAGGGAAAACGACCAAATGATACAAGCTCTCTAATGGTTAATCGAATATTTATATGGTTCGATTGTTTTAAGATAGAGATTTTCTTAGCTAAGTCATTACTTTTACATTCTGTTACTTCCTTACCTTCTAATAAAATCGAACCTTCATCTTGCGTAATTAATCGACTAATCATTGAAAGTAATGTACTTTTCCCTGCACCATTCGGACCGATAAAGGACGTTATTTGTCCTTTTGGAATCCGTAATGATACATTCTCAATCACATTTTTCGCACCATATTGTTTGGAAACATCTAATACTTCTACCATGATTTATTCTCCTTTAACAATAGATATATAAAATAAATCCCACCAATAAAGTTTATAATCACACTTAATGTCGTCGAAAAAGTGAAGACATGCTCGACAATCAACTGTCCACCTATTAGTGCAATTACACTAATAAAAATAGAACCAATAATTAAATACGAATGACGATATGTTTTTAAAAATTCATGTGCGACATTGACAACAAGCAATCCTAAAAAGGTAATCGGTCCAACTAAAGCAGTCGCAACAGAAATTAAAATAGCTACTATGACAAGCAAGCGTTTCACCACATAGTCGTACTCTACACCTAAGTTAATTGCTTGTTCCCTGCCTAACGACAACACGTCTAAATACTTATATAACTTTAAAAAGTAAAGTGTTGTGATAAACGTAATAATAATAGCAAGCGCTAAAATGTCTGTATTTATATTATTAAAACTCGCAAACATTTTATCTTGCACAATTAAAAATTCATTCGGATCAATTAACACTTGCATAAACGAAGTTAAACTTTGAAAAAAGGTTCCAAAAATTAATCCGATTAATAATAAGAAATAAATATTTCGACCTTCCCCTTTAAAAAGGAGCTGATATAAAATCCCAGCAAATAATACCATTAAGCCAACAGATAAAAAGAAGTTTGCTTGTTTTCCCATTAGCGATAAGGTCGTGGAACCAAAGGCGAAAACTAATACTGTCTGAACTAACATGTAAAGAGAATCTAATCCTAAAATACTCGGTGTTAAAATTCGGTTATTTGTAATCGTCTGAAAAATAACGGTAGAAAATGCAATGGTTCCTCCTGTTAGCACTATGGAAATGATTTTTAAGGTTCGTTTCGGGAGTATATATCCAAGGTTTGATCCTAAGTTTGTAAACAGAAAGATGAGAATTAAAACAATGGATAGTAAACCAAGCAAGACTGTTTTTATTTTATGATTCATATGCCTTTCTCCTCATCAATAAGTAAATAAATATACCACTTCCAATGACACCCACCATCACGCCAATAGAAATCTCATACGGATAAATAATGATACGACCGAGAATATCACAAAATAGAACAAATACTGCACCGAGTAAAGCGGTATGAGAAAGGTTTTTCTTTAAGTTATCTCCGTTATAAATAGCGACGATATTTGGAATAATCAATCCTAGGAATGGAATCATTCCGACCGTTAACACGACAAGCGACGTAATCAGCGCGACAATAATCAGTCCAATATTGACAACACGCTTATAATTTAATCCTAAGTTCACCGCAAACTCTTCACCCATTCCTGCGATGGTAAAACGATTCGCAAACAAATAAGCAACAAGTAAAACAGGTAAACTAATCAATAAAAGTTCATAACGTCCTTTCATAATCATCGAAAAATCACCTTGTAGCCAAGACGTCATATTTTGGATGAGATCATACTTATAAGCAAAAAATGTCGTAATCGAACTAACAACACTACCGAACATTAATCCGACGAGCGGAATAAAAATAGCATCTTTAAATTTGATTTTGTCGAGTATTTTCATAAAAATAAATGTTCCTGCTAAAGAAAAAAGGAACGCAACCGTCATTTTTTGTAATGGGCTGGCCGTTGTAAAAATTAGCAAAGAAACAACAATCCCTAAACTAGCTGCATCTACTGTCCCTGCTGTTGTCGGTGAAACAAATTTATTTCGACTAAGCTGTTGCATCATTAACCCAGCAATACTCATGCTCATACCTGCAATAATAATACTCACTAAACGCGGCACTCTGCTCGTAAGTAAAATATGCAATTGATCAGGGCTCAATGAAAAAATAGCCAATGGCGAAATATCTTTTACACCAATAAAAATAGAACTAACCGATAAAATTATAAGTGCTACTACTAAATATCTTTTCTTCATTCCAATCCCTAACTTTTCCCTATATATAATGAATTTCATTATCATTAACCTTAGCTTAGATGATAACAAATTTCATTATCATTTGCAAATAAGTTTTTTCACTCTCCTAAATATCTCCATTCCTCTTGGGCTTCTTACCCTAATCATTCCCCTTCTTCATCAATTTTTGATAAGATAAAAAGACGAGAAAATATGAGGTGATATCATGTTGGAAACGAATCAATTGTACCCTTCACAAATATTGCATTTATTTCAACCACAATGTGTACGTGAATGGTTACAACGTCCCGCGGAAGTTTTTAAAAAAGGAGAACATATTTATTACCCAGAAAAGCTAACCGATCATATTTACCTTGTTACAAAAGGAAATGCTCGGGTTTTTAATATTCATACGAACGGCAAGGAGTGTATTTTAGGTATTGCTCGTGAAATGGATTTTATCGACTTACATAGTGTCTTTACTGATACACCGTCTAGTCTTTATGCCATGGCATTAACAGAAACATCTGTCGTCAAAATTAAAAAAGCCGAAATCATGAAACAAGTAACGGAAACACCTGAACTATCCCTCGCCCTCTTACGTCATTTTGCCACGAAATTAAATGATATGACGACCGTTTTAGAACAAATTGCGTATGAAAAAGTAGAAGAACGATTGCTCCGAATGTTATGGAAATTAGCCGATCAAGAAAAAGAACAACATGGATTTTACCCGCTTCCAAGTTTTTTAACACATAAAGATTTAGCTGGGATGGTTGCCTCCACTCGTGAAACCATAACCTTTTTACTAAACAAACTAATCCAAAACGAGATGATTCGACAAGATGAAAAACGTTTATGGATTTCAAAAAACTTTTCAATCATGTAAGGAGCCTTACATCTTTTATCCTCCTTTGTACGTATACTAAAAATAATAAGAAGTAATGGAGGAATGAACGATGAACAATATTCAATTACAAGCATTAGAACAAACAGCAAAAATGGTAGCTGAAAACCCAGAAATGAAAATGAGACCATGGCATGCAGATGTAACTTGGAAAAATGGTGTAGAAAACGAAGTGAAAATTCGTGAATTTGCTGCCTTCTCTATGGACGAACCAACGATTTTAGGTGGTACAGATACAGCACCAAATCCAGTAGAAATGCTAATCGGAGCTGCAGCAAGTTGTTTTGCTATTACGTTTGAAGTAATGGCTAGCCAAAGTCAAATCGAATTAAAAGATGTTTCGATTGAAATTGATGCACAATTAAACGCAGCAGTATTTTTAGGATTAGAAGAAGGAAAAGGTGGTATTTTAGACCCAGTTATTACATTAACTGCTGACACTTCAGCTGATAAAGAAACATTAAAAGCAGTAGCAGAAAAAGCATTAAAAAATTCACCTGTTATTAACAGCTTAAAAGAAGAAGTAACATTACTTGTAAAATAATAAACAAAGGGGCATATCATCTTGATATGCCCCTTTTTGCTTTTTTTGTGATGTTCTTTTACATTCCGCTAACAGAAGATAGTATTATACTAACTTCACAATGGAACTTAAATTATGTTTTGTAATGGTTTCAAATACTTGGTCGTTCGTCGCTAACCAACGTGCTTGATTCAACTCAACTGATATTGGTGCATCACAGACAATCGTTGCTAATTTTCGTGATAAATGAAGCATATCGATGTCTTGTTTCATTTTCGTTTGAATCCCTTTTGATAACGTGTCAATATTCTCTAAAATGTTTTCAATCGATTCATATTCATTTAATAGTTTTAAGGCAGTTTTTTCACCGATTCCTTTTACACCAGGGTAATTATCACTCGCGTCACCCATCAACGCTTTTAAATCAATAATTTGTTTGGGAGATAATCCAAATTCATCAAATAATGTTGCAATCGTATATGGTTTATAATTCGAAAAACCACGTTTCATAATAATCGAATGCACATTATCATCTACCAATTGCAAACTATCTTGATCCGACGTTAAAATTTTAACATTCATTTCCGAACGAAACATCGTTGCTAACGTACCGATTAAGTCGTCCGCTTCAAACCCTACTTTTTCTATATTTAATGCACCAAAACTTTCTGCTAACGGTTGGACTAATGAAAATTGCGGAATTAATTCTTCAGGTGGTGCCCCCCTATTCGCTTTATATCCTTGATACAACTTATGTCGAAACGTCGGATGCGGCGTATCCCAACAACAAATCACATGCGTCGGTTGATAAATCGAAATCGCATCAAGCATATAACGGGTAAAACCAAACAACGCATTGGTCGGCACCCCTTCGCTATTTCTCATAAAATTGTTATGAACAGCAGTTGCATAAAACCCGCGAAATAATAAACTCATTCCATCCACTAATAATAATGATTTTTCTTGTTTCAATTGTGTAACCTCGATTCATTTCTTTGCTTTAAACAGATTTCTACTAATAAATAGTAACACTACTATCCAAAAACTAATCGTTACGAAGAAACCGATTACTTCACGAATGGTGCTTCCACGAAAAACAGATGAAAGCTGTGGCATGGACGAAATAGTTGGAAGTGTACAAAGAAGCACGAGCAAGACTCCATTTAGTTGATTTCCTTCTGACCCAATCGTTTGAAAAATCAACACAACTAGCACGAGGAACGTTGCGATCGTCACAAGCCAACTAGTACCAATCGATAAGGAAATAATCGTAGATGTAACGGAAGCATTCCAGACGTAAGAGCTACTAAATAATATGATTACTAACAACCCTACAAATAAAAACAAAATAGTCTTTGTTTTTTTTCGACTCCAACACGTTTGTTTCATGAATAATACTGCACCTAAGCTATAAACAACGGCAACGAGTACCGCCATTAGCATTTCAAAAGACGAAAATTGCATAAAGCCGTACCGCAACGTCCGGTCTCCGATGAAATACCAAAATGTATAAACTAGTAAAATGCCCCCGAGAAAAAGCAACTTCTTCCTTTCTTTTTTCGTATCATATATGAGTTGTGTTGCATACTCCCGCGGTTCCATTCCGACCGTTTCTTCTATCGAAAAACCTTGCACCTCTGCAAGCTGCAACTCTTCCTTAACTTCCTTCGCCACTTCTTCAATATCATCTTGATGCCATCCATTTTCCTCTAACGTAACCCTTACCTCATCCACAAACTCTTTTCTCAACACATCCACCTCCAAAAAAAGCGGAGGGCGCTTGGTCTCCGACAGAGTAATAAGGCGCACGATGGAAGAGGCGCCTTTTTGCCTCTGGAATCGGGTGACTTATTACGGCAGTCGGTAGCGCCCGTAGCTAGATTATTAAAAAAGCGAAGGGCGCTCGTTTAGGGGCGACAAGCATAAGACAGCTTGCGCAATGAGGTGATTTTTCCTCATGGAGCAAGATGGCTTATGACTCGAGCCCCTAGCGCCCGGAGCTAGATTATCATAAAAAGCGGAGATGGGCTTGTTCAACGACGGAGCTATAAGGCGAAGGGCGGAAGAGACGCTCTTTGCCTCTGTAGCACTTTGACTTATAGTGGAAGTCGTTAGCCCATCGCAGCTGGATTACCAAAATTATATCCCAATATGTTATCAACGTATTTCCATCTAAATTATGATAGACGAGAAGGTGGTTTTATCATAGCATAATAGTGGAAATAATACATATTGGAGAAGAGCTAGGCTTTGTCCGATTTATGTGTACTATCAAATGCTTGAAAATCTTTAAAAAACTCTTTTAGAAAATCATAAAATAATTTTTCGGTCGGTAATAACTTTCGATCTTCCGGAATGATTACACCGACTGTTCTTGCAAAATGCGGTTCTTTGATTGGTATTTTAACGGTAAATCCAGGTAACTGATCGCTTAACGTAATTTCTGGAATAAGCGTCACACCTAATCCGGCCGAAACGAGGCCTTTTATCGCGTCAATATCTTCTCCTTCAAAAGAGATTTTCGGTTCAAAACCAAGTTCTCTGCAGGCTTCTACAACAATTTCTCGCAAAACAAATTTTTCAGGGAACAATACAAATGAATCTTCTTTCAGTTGCTGTAAATTAATAAATGGCTCCGCCGCTAAAGGATGATCGATAGGGAGAAGCGCAACGATGTCTTCTAAAAACAATACTTCCCCTTTAATGTTACGTTCACCTTCAGGAACAGGACCTAATAGCGCCATATCAATTTCGCCTTTTACAACGGCGTCAATTAAATAACGATACGATCCTTGATTTAATTTAAATTTCACATTGGGATACAATTCGCGAAAAGAAGAAATAGCAGTCGGTAACGTATAACTAGCCATACTACTAGGAAATCCAATTCGTACCGTACCACGTTCTGGATCTAAAAATTCTTCTACTTCTCGCTTTGCACTATCAATGACTTGCATTGCTTCTATCATATGTTCTAAAAAAATTTTTCCAATCGGTGTCAAACGAACGTTACGCCCTTCCCGAATAAATAACGAAACACCTAACTCCGCTTCTAAATTAAAAATTTGTCGACTGACAGCGGATTGGGCTACGTGCAAGGCGTTTGCTGCTTCTGTTACATGTTCACGCTTTGCAACTTCAATAAAATAGTGAATTTGTCGCAATTCCATCGATATCACCTTTTTCCAATTCATCTAATATAGGCATGATTATTATCTAATATATATATTGTATCGATTAATCAACCGTTGTAAAATAAAAATGTACCGAATAATTACTTAAGATTCTGATAAATAAAAAAAGTCTGATTAGATTTTACTAATCATTGACCTAGATACAAAATACAAACGAAACGGGGAATGAACTATGTCTAACGTTGAACAAGTTACGGAAAGCCACGTACAAGCAGCTAGAGAATATGTCGATCAAGTTTTTGCTATTGTACAACAACGAAACCCTAAAGAAGACGAATTCCAACAAGCAACGAAAGAAATTTTCGAATCACTCGTTCCAGTATTCGCAAAACACCCTAAATACATGGAACACAATATTTTAGAACGTATCGTAGAACCTGAACGTATGGTAATGTTCCGCGTACCATGGTTAGATGATGAAGGAAAAGTACAAGTTAACCGTGGATTCCGCGTACAATATAATAGTGCTATCGGGCCATATAAAGGTGGGCTTCGTTTCCATCCTTCTGTAAACGCAAGTATTATTAAATTTTTAGGATTTGAACAAATCTTTAAAAACTCATTAAGCGGTATGCCGATTGGCGGCGGTAAAGGTGGTTCTGATTTTGATCCAAAAGGAAAATCAGACAATGAAATGATGCGTTTTTGCCAAAGCTTTATGACAGAACTTTATCGTCATATCGGTTCTGATATTGACGTACCTGCTGGAGACATCGGAGTAGGCGCGCGTGAAATCGGCTATTTATACGGTCAATATAAACGTATTATCGGCGGATACGAAGCAGGTGTTATTACGGGTAAAGGTCTTGGATACGGCGGTAGCTTAACAAGAACAGAAGCAACTGGTTACGGATTAGTATATTTCATGGATGAAATGTTAAAAGACCATGGCTTACGCTTTCATGGAAGTGAAGTAGTAATCTCTGGTTCTGGTAACGTAGCAATTTACGCAATAGAAAAAGCAAAACAACTCGGTTCAAAAGTCATTGCCTGTAGTGATAGCGACGGGTATATCGTCGATAAAAAAGGCATTAACTTAGATACAGTAAAACAATTAAAATTAGTAGGAAGAAAACGAATTCGCGAATATGTGGACATTCACCCACATGCGGAATACGTAGAAGGCTGCACAGGTATCTGGTCTGTACCATGTGACATCGCTTTACCTTGTGCGACACAAAATGAAATTGATGAAGAAGCAGCAAAAACATTACTTGCAAATGGTGTAAAAGCAGTTGGTGAAGGTGCAAACATGCCATCTACACTAGAAGCCATTTCTGTTTTCTTAAATAGCGACGTGCTTTTCGCGCCAGCCAAAGCAGCAAATGCTGGTGGGGTAGCAGTTTCTGCATTAGAAATGTCTCAAAATAGCATGCGTCTTTACTGGACATTTGAAGAAGTAGACCAAAAATTACGCGACATTATGAAAAATATTTATCGCAACACAGTAGACGCAACTGAAGAATATGGATACCCAGGAAACTTAGTAATCGGTGCCAATATTGCTGGATTCCTTAAAGTTGCCGATGCTATGATCGTGCAAGGGGTTATCTAATCAACAAAAAAACTTCCGTACATCCTATAACGTAGGACGTACGGAAGTTTTTTTATCGTTTTCTTTTTCGTGAACTAGATGACCTTCTTTTCATTTGCGTGCCACTCGTTTGTTTCACAGCACGGTTTTGAGTCGCTTTTTGTTCTGGAAACAATTCGTCTAGCGTTGTTTTCTTTAACGTTTGTTTCGTTTCTTTTTCAATCATCGCTACATGTCGTTTATCTTTTGGCGCAACAAACGTAATCGCAACACCTTGTTCCCCCGCTCGACCTGTCCTGCCAATACGATGAATATAACTTTCTGTATCTTCTGGAATATCGTAATTAAATACATGGGTAATCCCCTCTACATCAATCCCACGCGCCGCAACATCAGTTGCAACTAATAATTGAATTTTCATGTTTCGAAACCGGTCCATCACACGCTCTCGTTTTGCTTGTGATAAATCCCCGTGTAATTCATCTGCAGAAAAGCCTTCTTGAAGAAGCGCTTCTGTTAATTTCTTTGCTCTTCGTTTCGTTCGACAAAAAATAATCGCTAAAAACGGACGATATTCGGTTATTACTTTCATTAACGCCCCTTGTTTCGAACGATCTGTCGTTTCAATTACCGTCTGTTTGATTTCGGTTAACGTAATGGTTTTGCTTTTTAACGTAATCATTTTCGGACTTTTTAAATATTTTGCCGCTAACGTCCGAACATTGGGCGGATACGTGGCAGAAAAAAGTAACGTCTGTTCCCTATGTGGAAGTTGTGCAAGTATTTCTTCCACTTCATTTAAAAAGCCGATATGAAGCATTTGATCTGCTTCATCTAACACTAAATGTTTCACATGCGATAAATCAATCGTCCCGCGCCGCACATGATCAAGAAGCCGTCCTGGTGTACAAACGATTAGATGAATGTGGCCAGCTAAGCGATGAATTTGTGCTTCCACATCTTGTCCACCGTATACAGCAAGAGCAGAAATACCGTCTATTTTTTCTAACACCTTTTTTACTTCCCCTGTAATTTGAATCGCTAATTCTCTCGTTGGTGCCACTACGACACTTTGGACATGTGGATTTTCTTTCTCAATCATCTGCAATAATGGGAGTAAAAAAGCTAACGTCTTTCCTGTCCCCGTTTGCGCTTGGACAATGACGTCTTGGTGATCTAGCACAGAAGGAATGGTCGCTTCTTGAACTGGCATTGGCGTTTTAAATCCAATCGCTTGTAACGCTTTTGTTATTTCTTGTTTTAATCCTAATTCAGTAAATGTCAATGGAGTTTGCTCCTTTTCGTTTCGTCGTTCATCTATTATACTGGATTTCATCAAGCAAACATAGACAAGTTCGTTCCTACTATTATTTAGAATAATACGCCTTATTATTCCGATGCTGCGTCACAATCGGATGCATCTGCCCATTCGTGATATCATGCATGTTTCTCGGCTGTTTTCCAATATCGGTACCATAAATATGAATCGTTACCGCTTTTTCTTGAAACGGATTTTTCACCCCATGAATATCTCGATTTGGTGGATACACGTGCGAAATATCACCCGGTTTTGCAATTGTCGTTGAAACAAGCTCAACTTCCGTATCACTAATTCGTTTATATCGCGTCTCTTCTACCGCACCTTCGAATAACCCGACCACTCCCCACACTAAATGATCATGAACAGGCGAATCATGCCCTGGTCCCCAAACAAACGCAACGACAGAAAAACAGTCATCGTGCGGTTTATATAATAAATATTGGCCATATTTATCTTTTGGTGGATCGCGATATTCTGCTGGTACTAAACCTTCAACCTGTAACAGTTCGGAAAGTAATGGAGTGACTGCTTCCACAATTTCTCCATTATCATGTGTTTCCTCTAAAATTGCACGAATCCCTGTTTCTAGTTTTTCCAATTCTTTTAACATGCCCATCCTCCTTCTATACTAATCCTACCTATGTAATACGCAATATTTGTCGATATTTCCTGCTTATACACAAAAAAAGGAGGCATATCTTATCAAGAGTAAATAACTAAAAATCCATTAGAAACAATACTTTTACTTCAAGAACATGTATGAAAAATGATTACACTTTTAAAAAAAGAAAACCTACATTTAAGAGGGTTACCACTTAATGTAGGTCTAAGGTTTTATTTCGAATCGTGCTTAAATTAATACTTAAAAACAACGTTTAGTTCACAATCGCGCCCGTTTGCGTCATGAATAGTACTTTAAAGACCGACTTTTTAAAAGTTTTAAAAACGGTAAAGAAAGAAAATAACCAACAAAAAAACCAATGTTATACAAAAATATATCAGCTAAATCAAATACTCCTACATTGAACTGCGCTTGTAAAAACTCAATCAAAAAAACAAATGCTTCAAAAGTGATTAATCTCGTTATAAAAGTCTTAAATACATTCGTATATGTCAACAAAAAGTACATTGGCATAAAAATAATGAAATTAATAACCATAACAATTAGGGACCCAGTGTCACCTTTAATATCAGACAAAAATCCGAGGGGATTCCAATCGTATAACCCTGTTTCCCCAAAGTTTTGCTGATTGGGTCTTAGTAAACCTAATAATAAAACGATTATATATAGCGATAAAAGTAAATATCGGTCTCTTCCTGTATCTCGGTTTAATACGATTTTTAACAATGTATAAACCGAGAAAATGACGATAATAAGAGCTAATATATTTTTTTCAATATTTTCCATATTAGTGAAGAATCTCGGTAGAATATCCATAAAAAATTCCACGTATAAAAAGGTTCCAGCGACAGCACTAAAAATAAATAAAATAATATTCATTATCCATTTTGATTTCAAATATCCTCTAAATTTATATTCATTCTTAACCAGAATCATAAACACCCCAATCGCTACTCATCAATTTAACAATTAATTTTTAGTGTACAATTCTACATATAATTTTTAAATTGAATATCTCAATCAACCTACAAAATCGGCTAATTTTTAAAGGTTATAGTCGTTCATAGTAATCCTTATATGTTCCATAAACTCATATAGTAGCTTTAAATGATAGCAGTCTGCTTTATGTTTGATGACTTACGAGTATTATCTAGGTGTTTTATAAACCTTATCCCTGGTTCTATTAACTAGTATGCTGCATCTAACAATAAATAAACTGGGTATAGCATACTATACAATTCTCCCTTCCAACCTACAAGTCCTCCATCCTCTTTAAATACTATAATTACTATAAATTATAGCCCTTGTTAATTTGTAATTAAAGTAAAATATTCCCTTAAATACTCTTCCTAAACTACTTTAACTACCACTATTTATTACACCATGGTTACACCTCTCTAGAAGAGTGGATGCCCCTGCTTATTATGTATGATTTATTTTGAATGCCATGCCACTTTCTTTTTCTTCACATTTCTAACCAATTCGGAATTTTAAAACTAGGTTTTATCCGTACATGTTTTCGATACCACTTTTCCTCTTCTTCTAGTTCTTTAATTTTTTTACTAGCTTGCTCAAATGCTCGAAATAAATAGCCATAAAAAGAACGCACTTTGCCGAGTTTATATCCCATTAACGTTCGTTTTAAAGCAAGGTTATAATGTTCGAAATAGTCATTTTCCTCTACTCGAATACTAGCATCCACCCTTGCCTTCGCTCGTAGTAAAATTCCGTATACTTGGTACATTGCTTTTGCATCTAAATATTGCTTCCACACGTTAAATAACTCCTCTGGAATTCTCCCTCTCATCGCATCATCATCTAAAAAAATATCTTGTTTTACCGTATCTAAATCCATTGTATTGTTTACTTGTTTTAATAGATCGTTTGTTTCAACTTCTTTTTTTTCTGTCAAAACACTTGCTTGTTCACAGTTTGGTCGGTGTTGGCGATTGGTCACGAGCGACTGGTCATCGTATGGTAAAAAAATAAAGATACATGCTCCGTATCCACCTGAAATAGGCCGAATGGTTGGTTGTTTTTTTAGAATCTTTGCTGTGACAAACGTGTTTAACGATCGGCGAATTGTTTTTTCGCTTTTGTGCAACATCGCTGCTAACGTCGCTACTTTTAACTTGGCCACTCCAGGATATTTCACCGCATGTCCCGCTAATGTATGTAACACTTGTATATCCGTTTGATGAAGCAACTGTCGATTCACTGCTTTATGTTTTTCCACCGCCTCATCTAACTCCTGCACCGTCATAAATGATTGAAATCGTTTTAACTCTTCCATCTAATTTCTCCTCCTTTTCAAACCTTCACTTAGTATGTAGAAAAAACATAGCAAAATGGGGCAAAGAAAGAGAGACTGGGACATAATTAGCTTTAAATAATGCAAAAAGTGAAATGGAGGAATTATTTTTAACATTAACAGACTCAGTAGTATTGAAATCCATAACTAAAGGTTCATCAGAAAATGATAAATCTCTACTTGCAAAAACATTTTCTTGACCCGAAGCTAATTGTTCATTAATATCAATTCTTATTTCTTCTAATTTTTTGTTAAGTTCTTCTAATTGATGTGGTGTTAATTGCTTTTGAGAATTTTCTTTTGTTGTAGCTGCTACTGTTGCAAGATTAAAGGTTGATACAGTAGTAAACACAAATGCTAAAATAAATAAAAATCTAATAAACTTTTTTGTTAAATTCATATAAACACTAATTTTGTTTATCTTTACCTTTACATACATATTAAAACAATTTTATGTTATTTTCAATAATAACTAAACTTTTATATAAATTAATTTTAAGGAGGTTTTAATTTGTTAAATGTTAGTCTAACCATTGCTCTTTTGTTTTTTATATTTTTTCTTTTAAATTACCTAGGTCAAAAGATTATAAATAAAGATAAAAAAGTGAACTACAAGTATGTTTTTATAATATCTTTAATTGAAGCTGTAATAACTCTAATCATTTTTATCTATGGATTGTAGGTATAAGTGAAGTGGGAGACCTCTTGGCTAAATACATTAAAAAATAAGCGAAGAAAAGATTTGTTACACGAGCAACTAAAAAACACTATTCTACTTGAGAATGGCAGAATGTAAAAATTTGTGATAGATTACTACAATACAGAAGCAAACGGAAGCTTTGAGAAAATTGAGCAAGAAAAATCAATAATTAGAGAAGCGTTTGAAAAATAAAAAAGTCGCTCAATAGTTTACATCTGACAAATTAACAGTATAAATATTAGGGAAAAAAAGCACAGAATTAAATCTGTACTTTTAAAATGGACCCTATAAGAAGCTCATTTTTTCTATCACATTCGATACATTCGCACAAAAATGAATGCGAGATGCATATTCGATAATCGTGCGATTTTTATCATTTCCCGTTCCGATGGGACTCCCAGCATCAATAATGGATGGAACGGCATCTACTTAAACATCGTTTCTTGAATCGGTTCAAATGCTTTTTCTCATAAAATATCTAATCCAATCGTTCGCGCTACTTCAAAATCGACATCATTTTCATGCAAAATACCAGTCGTCGGTTCGTCGAGAATAATAACTTCTGGTTCTTGTACGAAGGCACGAGCAACCAGTACTTTTTGTTTTTCCCCGTCGCTTAATTCATCAAAAAACCGTTCCGTTAAATGACTAGCATGTACCGTTTGTAACGCTTCTTCAATTTTACGTTCATCTTCTGCGGTTAGCTCACCGAAAAACCCCATATGCGGATATCGCCTCATTGATACGACTTCCTATACGCTTATCATTTCACCAGATAGTCGCTTCGTTAATACGACTGACAGTTGTTTGGCTAATTTTACTATCATAGATAAATTTCTGAATATTCAAAAGATGAATTTTTCCTAAATAAAAAAACAGCGAAAAAAATCCGCTGCTCCTTTGTTTATAATTGTTCAATCGCTTTCGGCCATAATCGTTTATTCCAGGCCATTTCCCAAAACATAAATTCATATTTACTCGTTGTTAAGAAAATCTCTTCTAATCGTTGCTTTTCTTCTTCAGATTTGTATGCAACGATATCGTTTAACTTATCTCTTAACCAAATCGATAAGTTCCCAAACTCCTTCGATTCGTACATTTTTACCCAGTTTCCATAAAACTCATGGTCTTTTGCGCCATCAATTTTGCTAATTTCCACACCGATATAATGATATCCCCAAACGCATGGCAGCAAAGCAGCAAGGAGTTCTGCCACTCCACCATTTTGTGATTGATGCAGCATATAATGTGTATACGCCAGCATCGTTTCTGCGGGCTTTGCTTCTTTTAATTCTTGTTCGGTAATGCCAAATTGTTTGCAATAATCAATATGTAACTTCATTTCATAATGAAGGATGGCATCTTGCAAAGTAGTGAAATGACGCATATCATCCACATCCCTAGACTTTAATGCTCCCATCGCAAAAAGTTTGGCATACTCCATTAAATAAAGATAATCTTGCACCATATAAAAACGAAATTTTTCTTTATCTAAATTTCCATGACCGATTCCCTGCACAAATGGATGATCCACTTGTGCTTGCCAAATCGCTTTTCCTTTTTCATACAATTGATTTGTAAACATCATCCCAATACCTCCTTAAAAATTACTACTTTCCTAAGCTAGTTCAATCTAAAAAAAGTACTAAGAGTTGAGGATTTCCTTTCCCATCCTATTGGCATCCTAAATGAACGCAAATACAGTCGCATTCATTATACCATTATTTATATAAAAATGAAGTAAATTCAAAAAATATAATATATTTAAAAAAGACGCTACTCCCCCTGTCCTCATGATAAATTAGACCAAGAATATGTAGCGTTCCTAAAACTCAAAAAATCCCATACTATTTTTTGTTTAATGAATAGTCTATGTTCGCCACCTTTTTCTTTCCTTACTTGATCGTTTTAATTCCCTATTTAGAATCAGGTCAACAGTAATAGTTACAAAATAAAACATGCTTTACTGGTAATTTCATTCCTAGATTGTTTAAAGGAATAATTCCTATAACTTGGTTATTACATTCCACCATCGTTGGAAGTTTACTACAATGTAATTGCTTAAACTTTGTTTGTATTCTAGAAACGCTTAATCGTTGTGATTTACATAAACCACACCTATAAAATATTCGTGCTAAATTAGGGTTACGACGAACGGGTAAAGAATTAGGTGCCGATAAAACATCACCATAGATGCCACCATTCGATTTTATTTCTATTCGATCAATAAAAAGATGAATTTCTATATCCTTCTCTATTCGAAAGTCTTGATGAATAAAAGCATTCACTAAAAATTCAAATACTGCTTCTTTTACATATGCAGGTTGATTATAGAAATTTTTTGAAATTATTTCTCTGCTTTTTAAAAATTGAGATAAAATAGACCCTTTATACTCAATAATTTTGTTGATTTTTGCATTCCTATCATATCCTTGAAACTGAATAAACATCGTTTTTATCGGACAATGATTAGATAACCAAAGACCTAAATTTGTTAACATTATCTTCTCTTCTTCATATATTGCTTTCATATAATGTAAAAATGAAAGCAAATTTTCTTGATTAAAAATCAACAACTCGTTATTCTTTTTTGATACAAATTGATTAAAGCAACCAATAAATTCACTAAAATCACTATATGCACAAGGAATATTTGTTCTAACTTGTTCATAGTAATTATTCCGTTTTGTACGAATAAAATGATAAATTTCCTCAGGAGATGTAAGTTTTCTTTTATTCACACCATTATAAACATATAAATCTTCAACGATTGTTCCGTATCGGCGGTATACGAAATCTTCTAATTGGACTTGAAGCTTTATTGCTTCTTTATCGGCTAGCGAAAAAAGTTTTATTTGTACTTTAGGAAATGGTTCAATGCAAATTTTCAATTGTTCTATTATTAATTTTTTTTGTTCGTTTGCTTTTTTCACCCCAATAATATTTCCCTTTTCATCATAACCAATCATAATAGTCCCGCCATTCCCATTAGCAAGTGCTATGACATCTTTATATAAATCCTTTGTTACACTTTGCTTATAAATTACATATTGTTTCTTTTCAAACAACTTTTCCCCCTCCTTTATACATTCATTTCAAAAGCAGATCCCATCATCCCTTATGGTTGTTGCCAATAAAAAATAGGTTTATATATAATTTAATAGGAAATAGTATAACTATAACCTTATCCTTCCTTTTAAAAATTCATAAACACAAATTATCTCACATATAAATAAAAATATTCCAGAAATTTTTTTTTACAGATCGTCCGTTAGTAATTAGATGCACGTATCCACTTTCATCAAAAAAACAAAGATTAGCTCGTTAGACGACGGAACTATAAGACGAAGCAAAGACGAAGCTCCTTTGCTTCTGTCGGGCTTTGCCTTATAGCAGAAATCATTAGCTGGATTATCACAAAAAAACATAGGGCGCTCATTTAAGAGCGACAAGCATAAGATGAATGGTAGAAAACCATGCAAGCTTATGTCTCGATCCTATAGCGCCCAAAGCTGGATTAAAGCAGAGTGTAATCCCCTCTACCTTCACATTTCGCAAGTGAGGGCTTATTGCCCCCACCCCCCAAAAAACTACTCACCTACTAAATGTATATAACATTATTAGAAATCAAGTTGTTTATTTTTTTGTTTTTCAAACATTTCTAATACAGTTGGACTAGGTGTAAAAATAAAAGAACACACAATAATGGTGAACCCAGAAACAATAACACCTGAAAATACTGGCATCTTCCATAATTCAACTATTAGCCCAAGTACACCATCATAATTACCAGTTGGTACAGGTACACCAGTCCATGATGTAATAATATAGTATAATAACCCTACTGTAATGCTAATCCAAACTGCAGGTGTACTAATTCGTTTCCAAAAAGGACCGAGTACAAGTGGCCAAAATATCGTAACAAAAATAATGTCCCAAGCTAAATAAGCTAAATCAATTACTGTTTGAAAATGTAAGGCTAAGATTAAACCAACTAAAGCGCTAATAAAAATAGCTATTCTTGATATAAAAAGTAGTAATGCAGGTTTTGGGTTAGGTTGGATAAAATCCAAATAAATATTTTTTGTAAAAATACCTGCCGCGGCTAAGTAACAAGCAGCAGCAGAAGACATGCCCATGGCAGCAAATGCGGTTAAAAATATACCCGAAATAACAGGATGAAACGAACCATTCACAAATTGTAGCATCAACGTTTCTGGATTATGGCTATTCGGAAAAATCTCTTTAAATACTTCTCCCAGCATCCCTGGTGTCCAGCTAATCAAAAGTACAATTATACCTGCAATAATCATACTCCAATAAGCTACTTTAGGATTTTTAGCAGCCGCGACCCTCTGCCCTAAATCCGCAGCAGGAATATCTCCTAATGCTAACACTAAATATAAGGACCAAAAGGCTGCACCACCTTTTGTAAATAACTCTTCTACATTCCACCAATCAGATTGAAATACCATCCCTTGATAGTCGAACATTACAACAATTACTATGGCAATTATCCCTATTATCGCCAATAATCCTTGAATAACTTCTGTATATGCTACAGCCCACAATCCACCAATCACAGAATAAGAGGCAGTAAAGACGACAAATAATAACGCAGCCCAAATAAAATCAATATGAAAAATAGTTTCAATAATATAAGCGCCACCAACTGTTAGTGCTCCAGCATTAAACATCCCAAAAGCCATTCCGATTATACCACCTGTATATGCTCCTAACTTTTTACTTCCGTATCTAATTCCGTAATAATCAGCAATCGTCCAACCCTTTAATCGTCGCAAAGGTTTTGTCCAAATTAATGCACCTAATATCATACAAGTTCCAAGTCCCGCCATCGTGGCTGTACCATAAAATCCCCCTAATGTATACCCTGAACCAACAGCAGCAAAAAAGAAAGGTGCTGCTAACAATGCAGCTACTAAACTACCTGTAACAATGGGTAACGGCATTTGCCATCCTGCTACTATTAAATCTTCTGCATTCGAAACTTTTTTATATCCCTTCCAGCCCATTACAAAAATAAAAAGAAGATAAATTAAAAAGATAATTGTTACCATTATTTCAACCCACACCTTACGATTTATTTCTTACCCATTCATTACAACCCCACCGTTAGGACATAAAATTTGACCAGTATAAAATGCACTATCATCTGAAGCTAAAAATAAAGCAGTTTTAGCAATTTCCTCAGGTTGTCCAAAACGTTTTAAAGGGTATTTAGCGGCCTCTTTTTCTTCATATCCTTCTCCGAACTCATTTATAATTGTTGTCCAGGTAGCAGCTGGTGCTATTCCATTTACTAAAATATATGGGGCTAATTCACGTGCTAATGATTTTGTTAACGAGATAATTCCTCCTTTTGATGCTGCATAATGAGCAAAATATTCTGCTCCTAACATTCCTAAATCAGAAGCCAAATTAATAATTTTTCCTTTTCTAAGTTCTACCATTCGTTTTGCAGCTTCTCGACAATTGTAAAAAGTTCCATATAAATGTACTCGTATCATCCGGTCCCAATCATCATCAGTCATTTCTGTAATGGAACGCTCCTGCGCAAAACCTGCATTATTCACAATAATATCTAAACTATTAAAACTTTTATCAAAAAAATCATACATATTTGCCACTTCTGTTGAGTTTGCTACATCTGCTTGAAATGTTTTCACGCGTACACGATAATTTTCTTGTAAATCTTTTGCTAACCACTCAATCCCTAAACTATCTATATCGTTTAACAATAGATTTGCCCCTTGTTTCGCAAACTCTATCGCAATTGCTTGCCCTATCCCAGCACCTGCACCAGTTATTATGACATTTTTTTTCAGTAATTTTTTCATCCTTCTATTCCACCTTCATTTTTACAACTTAAAATTATTAATCATAGCTTGTAATTCTTCAGCTGTTGTTTCTAATGACTCTGTAGCTGCTTTTAATTCCTCTATTGACGCAAGCTGACTTTCTTGTTCCTTTGTTACCTGTTGTGCAAATTTCGATGATTGGTTCGACACTTCTTTCATCTCTTGAATAGAAGCATTGATTTCTTCTGAAAATGCAGACAGTTGTTCAGTAGACGCAGATACCTCTTGAATTTGTGAAGCTACTTGACCAGTAGAATGTAAAATTTGTTCAAATACTTCTCCTGTTTCATTGGTATAACGCATACCAACTTCTAATTGTGTTATTCCTGTTTGCATTGCCTCTACTGATTTTTGTGAATCAGTTTGAATAATTTGTAGTAACTCTTTAATTTGACCTGCAGAATTACCAGATTGCTCTGCTAACTTTTTCACTTCTGAAGCTACAACTGCAAAACCTTTTCCATGTTCTCCTGCACGAGCTGCTTCAATCGCTGCATTTAAAGCTAACAAGTTCGTTTGATCTGCTATTTCCGTAATAATATTTACAATGTTATTAATTTGCAAAGAATTCTCATTTAATTGTTGAACCTTCGATGAAATATTTTCGACGGAATCTTCTATTACTACCATCTGCTTCATTAATTTTTGAATTATTTCATTTCCTTGCTGTGCCTCTTGTGACGTTTCAGCTGACGACTCAGATACACTTGAAGCAGATTCAGCAATACTTTGAATCCCTTGCGAAGAATCATGAATTGCTTTAGAAGTTTCCTCCATAATATTTAAAGAATTATGCGCTCCAGTAGTTACTTGTTGTAAATTTCCCGTAAGTTTTATTGTCCGTTCTGCACTTTCTGATACATTAGCTGACATTTCTTCTGATAAAGATGCCAAATGATCGGATGTACCACGAATATTAATAATCATATTTCTTAAATTGTGCGTCATAATTCCAATTGATTGTTGTAATTTTCCTACCTCATCTTCATTTTTAATTATTAAATTTGTTTCTTCTAAATTACCTTTTGCAATCTTTTCTGCTATCTCAACGACAGGAACCACTGGTTTAAATATTTGGCGAATTAGAAAAAATAAAATACCTAATACAATAAACAACTCTACTATCGCTATGACAATTTGATTAATAACATTCTTAATAATATTTTCTTTTATGAAGTTGGCCGAATAATCAATAGCTAAAACGCTTGTAATGGCACCACTTTTATCTTTTAATGGAACGAAGGCCGTCCGCCATTCTCCATAGCTATCTTTAAAATTTTCTGTTACTTGTGGTTTTTCTGTGCTGATTGCTTTTTCGGCAGCTTTTTTATGAATATCAGCCACATCTTCAAACACAGCACCGGGTTTATAAATTTCATTTAAATTGCTTGTAAAACCGGTTGTTCTAATCTGATTATTTTTCATTTCCCAAATATAAATCCAACTGATGGTACCTTGTTCTTGTTGTAATTTATCTAACCGTTTTTGTATTTCCATGAAATTTGGATTTTTTTCCCCTTTTACTTTAGATAAATCACTAACATCTTGCCCATCTAAATGCATGGCAGTTAAAATAGCAGTACCTTTCATTTCCCTTACTAAATCTTTTGACATTGTCTTCGTGAGCTGATTCACACTAAGTAAGGTATTAATCGTAAAAGAAAAAAAGACAAGAATAAAAACAATGCCCGTAATCTTTTTTCTTAAAGAAACTTTTTTCCAAAAATCCATGTTAAACACTCTCCTTTATAAATAAATAAAAACACCTACTGTATAGAAGTAGGTGCTTTCTCATCATTCGAATAGATATAATTAACCAGTACAAAATATCTATAAAATTCAAAAGCAACCCAGCCATCTTAGTAAGAAATTACGTTAGACCTGTGGCTTTGCGTCCCTACTTTTCAATAGGTTTGCCAAAACAAATAACAACTTTAGTCTATCATACCAAAGTATAAAAAAACACCCCAAAGTTGTAATTTTTCCATTGTTATCCTAAAAACCTTTCCGAACAAACAATATGCATACACTATAACCAATAAAAAAGAAAAGTAAAGAGCAACCAAAATTCCCTCTATGCGGAACATTTGTTTTTTATCCTAATAATCCTACTATTTTATCTAAATATTCTATATTTTTTACTCCCAAAAAGTAAAAATTCACATCTGCTTATTATCTAAATTATTCCAATATAAAGGTACAAATTAGGTAATCAACACACGTGAATTGTTACTTATCGGTCGGGGTAACTGATTGGTCAATCGCTATTTTCAGTATTTTTTTCATCCAAAGGAAAATTCTTTAACATGGCTAAAAAGGAAGGACTCCATGCTCCTTCACTTTCCAAACTCTTTTCTATTATTTTTTTCGTAAAAGAAACTGGAACAGCAGCATAATCTTGCAATGCATATCGTACAAAATCTTTCACTAACTCATCATCTGTCGTTAAAAATGGCTCTACTCGTTGCAAAAATTCCATGAGTTCCAACTCCCTTCTAGTATATCGCTAATTAGCCTTATTTTACCCCATTCCATCGTGCATTTCTGCAAAAAAAAAGCAGGCAATATGCCTACTTTCGATTATTCTTCCCAAAACAATTCATCTAATGTTTTCGACAATGCTTTACAAATGGCAATACAAAGTTGCAGGGAAGGGTTATATTTTCCTGATTCTATTAAACTAATCGTTTGCCTAGAAACACCGACTTGTTTTGCCAATTCTTCTTGTGATAATTCTTTTTCTGTTCTCGCAACTTTCATCTTTATATTTTTCATTAATTATCCACCGCCACATTACCTGTCATCCCGATTATTTCTATCACTTTTTATTTTAGCGAGAAGATGCGGAAAATAAAATAATCCAAGAAAAACAGGAACATACAATAACAAAGAAAAAACAAATACTGAGATGAAATACTTTGCTTCATTTCCGCCACTTCCATATTTTACAGCACTGTTTGTCGCAAATACCAAGGCGAGCCCAAGCCCTAGAACAACAGAAAGTAAAACCGTTTTTTTACTCATCGATATGTTACTATTTCTATCGTGTATTTCTACTTCATCCGAATAAATCCCGAGCGATACCGAACGGATAAGATAATAAATGCCTCCAGCAAATAATATCGCTAACTCGGTCCAAATAAACCCAATATCTATTCCAAGTGTATAATATTTTACTCCAATCGAAATCAAACAAATGATGCTAATGAGCGTATACAATTCTCGATAAATTTTATTTTTTGCATGCTCAATTCTTTCGTCATTTACTTTTGGACTTTTTGAAAAAAACATTTTTCACCCGCCTCCTTTTACACACATTATATACTATACGTTTCATTTTGCAATATATATATTACATTTTGTATTTTATACTGTACAAAAAAAGCTAGTTCTGTTAAGAACTAGCCTTTTCGCAAATGTATTTATTTTTTCTTTTTATAAACACCGTTTTCTTCTGTAACAAAGCCCGCTTCTACCATCTCGCGCAGTCCACTACGTACTTTAAATAATGGCAATCCAAGTGTGGCGGAAATTTCTTCTGGTGTTTGTTGCTTTTCTTCTAATGCTGCTACTAACTTTTTAGCATTTTCCGATAACGAATGATCGTTGACGCACGCCATGTCATCACCTTACCTTATAGTTGTTTTTTGCAGAAGTAGAAATCTACGCATTCTAAGCTTTCATCTTCCATACGCGCTGCCGCACCTTCTACTGTGTTTGCCGGTGGAACGATGACCTTATCGCCTTCTTGCCAGTTTGCCGGTGTTGCGATTTGATGTTTGTCTGTTGCTTGTAATGCTTTTACTAAACGAAGCATTTCATCCATGTTACGACCTGTTGAAAGTGGATAATAAATGATGGCGCGAATTACTTGTTTATCATCGATAACAAAAACTGCACGTGATGCTTCTGTACTACTTTCTTCCGGCATGATCATGCCGTATTTTTCTGCTACGTCTTTATTTAAATCCGCAATTACTGGGAATTCAATTTTGACACCGAATTTTTCTTCGATATTACGTACCCAAGCGATATGAGAGTTTACACTATCAATACTTAAACCGAGTAATTCTGTGTTTAATTTACGAAGTTCTGGATAAATTTCTTGGAATCCGATAAATTCTGTTGTACAAACTGGTGTAAAGTCTGCTGGATGAGAAAATAAAATCAACCAATTTCCTTTATAATCTTCTAGGCGAAGTGTTCCGTGTGTTGTCACTGCTTCAAATTGTGGCGCCTTTGATCCGATACGAGGTAATGAGCGTACTACTTGTTCTTCTGTTTGTTTGATTTCTTCCATTTTAAAATCTCTCCTTTTTAATAATTATTATTAATTAATAATTTATACTGTTTATTATACGCAATTTTAAAACAATGTACAAAGATTTGCTCAGAGT